>JBAWCX010000320.1:0-9068 GCA_049590495.1 Binatus sp. (SeqCode) | reverse complement strand
CCCGCATACCGCGAGCGCCTCGACGAGAGCCTCGAGATCCAGTTTGTCGCCAATCGCGACCGTGACGATCGATTCGTTGAAGACCGTGCGCGGAATCGAGCGCGTCATCAGCGCTTCGGCCGAGGTGACGACGAGCGGCGACGGATGCCGAAGCATCGCGAACAGCGCCGCCAGTTGCGACGCCTGCGCGTCGGTCGGCGGCGACAATTGCGCCATCGGCTTCACTTCCCACGATCGCAGCAGATGAACCCGGCGGGTGGCGGCGTCGGCGTCGACAGCCTCACCCAGAAAAAACGCAACTTCTCCCGCCAGCGCCTCGGCTTCCGGCGCCGTCGACGTGACCGCGACGATCGGACGCGTCAGCCGCATCCGCATCTCGCGAATCATCAGCGCGCCGGCCGCGCCGCGCAGTCCCATCACCGGGAATCTGCGCTCGGTATTTGCGGCGAGCCGCGCTTCGAGCTCGCCGGCTGCTTCTTTCAGGCTGCGTTGCAACTTTTTCCGATCCGAATACGCAAATTCGCCCTGCGGCGATGCGCGCGAGGAGCGCACACGCCGCTGGCGTCACGAAAATATTAGCAGAAAATCGCGCGCGAACCGCGAACACGCGTCACTGCGCCCGGGTCAGTTCAATTCACCGCGCTTTCAGTCGCCACCGACGGTGCCGCGGCAGGCGATACTCCCGGTGGCGGGATTTTGTTTCCCGCCGCGTCGGTTTCGAAATCGATATGCAGCGCGATCCGCATCGTGCGATGGTATCCGCCGTGCAGTGGTCGGATCACCGTGATGTAAGTCGTGTCGCCCGGTTTGACATGGTCGAGCGCACTGAGCAATTCGTTCCTGTTCCGCACCCTCATATCGTCCACCGCGACGATCAGGTCGCCGCCAGTTCCCAACGCTCCCGAGTTCCGCAGGATCGGAAACGTAATCAGCGCGACTGGCCCGAGCAGCACACTTCCGAGCGCGCTTAGATCGCCCATCGGCGTGCTTCCCGTTCTCGCGACCAGGCCCGCGCGTGCCGCCGGACTGTCCGGGTACACGTTCACGACTTCGAGTCCGTGCTCCTCCATGCCGAGATAGCACTGCGTCGTGTATTCCAGATCGACTCCCAGATACGGCCGGTGATGCTCGCCGCCCAAATCGTGCGGATGGAAATTGCGATTGAGCCTCGCGATCTCCGCCTCGCGCGACTGGCGAAACGCGCGCTGCTCTGCCGTCTCGCGACCGTCGGGCGCCGGAACCTTGGCCGACGGTTGCCGCCCTATCTCCAGCGTCGCCGTCTCGCCGGGCTGTCGCCCCGGGATGCTCCGACTCGCGCCGTCACTTGGCTGCGGCGCCGGGACTCGCTGAATCCCGCTGTTGTTCGGTTGCGCCACTATCGACGGCGAGGCGCTGCCGTTGGAAGTGTCCGCCGCGAGGGCTGCGGATGGAGATAGCAACGCGACCAGCAGCGGCCAGCCGATGAGGACGCTCGGACTTCGCATACCGATCACCTCAATGCAATTTTGCGGTCGGTCCCGATACTAAGTCCGATTTAAATCGGGCTCAAGCGGAAAAATGACGCTTCGGCGCGCGGCGCCGTCCCGAACGAACAATGCTGAAATGAAATCGCGCTAGTGCGTGTAGCTGTCGCCGACACCCGGCGCCGCATTCGCGATTGGCTCGCCCACCGCGCCGACACGCACCGCAATCTTGATCGTCCTGTGCGGCACACGGTCGCCCGATCCGTCCGGCCTGATTACCGTGAGGTACATCGTGTCGCCCGGCTTGAGCCGCGCCATCGCGTTTTCCAGATCGCTCTGGTCGCGGACGCGCTTGTCGTCAACCGCGACGATCAGGTCTCCTCCCTGTCCCATCGCGCCCGAACTCCCGAGCGCCTTGGTAGCCAGGATCGAGCCGCCCGGTATTATTCCGCTCAGCGTCGAGAGCGCCGCGCCGACCGCGGTAACTCCAGAGCGCGCCTGCATGCCGGCTTGCGCCGCCGGACTGTTGGGATCGACGGTCATCACTTCGAGCCCGTGCTCCTCGCCCCCGAGGTAGCACATCGTCGTGTATTGCACTGTGATGCCGAGGTACGGACGCGCGTGCGGCTGATAGCTGTTGCCGTTACCGTTGCCGTAGCCATTGCCGTCAGTGTCGCCGGTGCCGTTCTCGGTGCCTTGGCGGAAGTTGGGTTCGACGGACGCGTTGTCCTCGCTCTGATCAAAATTCCGGTCGCTGGGGATTTCCTTCATTGCGGGCTTCGGTGCCGCCAAACCGGGCTGCGGCGCTATCTCGAGCGTGGCGTCGTCGCTGCCGCCCTGCCCCGCGAGTCCGTGAGTCGCCGACGAGGAATCGCCGCCGCTCTGTGAGCCATTTTGCGAGTCCTGCGTCTGCGCGACCGCAAGATGGGACAGCGCGAACAGCGCGGCCGTCGCCATTCCCAACGTGAATACTTTCTGCAGCTTCATCTCAATGCGCCCGCGATCAGCCAGATGATCGCGTAGCTCTCCAAATATAGGCCCGCCGCGCGATCTCCTCAAGCCGGACGATTTCTCCTTGAAGGCCGCGCGAACCCGTGCGAAAGTTTTGATGGGTTCGATGAAAATAATTTCCACAGTCGCGTTGCAACCATCTCAGCGCGCGGCAATCGCGAGCGCGGCGCCGGGCGCCGAGTTGCTCGACCGGCAAATCCGATCGCCCGAGGAATTCAGCGAGCTGGTGAGTGGCGGATGCGACGTGCTGCTGACGTTCCGGCTGCCGCACGACGTCACGAATCGAGCGCCCGGGCTCCGTTGGATTCAACTGCTCAGCGCCGGCGCCGACCGCGTACTCGACGGTCCGCTCAAGGGCAGCTCGATTCCGCTCACGACCGCCAGCGGGATTCATGCGACGCCGATCGCAGAATACACAATGGGCTCGATGCTTGCCTATGCGCATCGGATCCATCTCGCGATTCGCGCGCAGATTCGGCACGAGTGGTCGCGCTCGCGCAATTTGACCGAAAACAGCGACGAGCTCCGCGGACGCACGATTGGAATCGTTGGCTACGGATCGATTGGCAGGGAAACGGCGCGGCTCGCGCAGGCGTTCGGGATGACGGTGCTGGCGTTGAAGCGCGACCCCGCGCAGCGACGCGACCCGGGATGGTGTCCGGCGGGGTTGGGCGATCCGGAAGGCGCGATACCCGCGCGTTTCTTCGGTTCCGGGCAATGCGAGTCGATCCTGCGCGAGAGCGACTACGTGTCGGTCACGCTGCCGCTCAGCGCGCATACGCACAAATTCATCGGCGCGCGAGAAATCGCCGCCATGAAACCCGGCGCCTACCTCGTCAACATCGGGCGCGGCCCCGTGATCGATGAGGCCGCGATGGCCACCGCGTTGAAGGCTGGCAAGATTGGCGGCGCGGGGCTGGACGTGTTCGAGCGCGAGCCGCTAGAAGCCACCAGTCCGCTGTGGGACATGGAGAACGTGATTCTGACGCCGCATATCTCCGGCGACAGCCCCGACTACATGGACAAGGCCTGCGAACTATTCGTCGAAAATCTAAAACGCTTCGCCGCAAACCGCCCCCTACTGAACCTGGTAGATCCCAAACTCGGCTACTAACACCTCTTAGTACCGGGTGCAGGGGTCACCCCTGCCCAAGGAAGCGTGAAACCCACGGAGGGGTTTCACATTAAATAAAGTGATTTACCCTTCTCGACTTCTCAACGCAGCGAGAAATCTCTCCTTCAATCCCTCGAACGGCCCGTTGGACATGAACAGCGCGACGTCGCCGGCGCGCGCGTCGGCCAGCATCCGCTCGAGGATCTCATCGTTCGACGCGCACGCGATCGCATTCGCTCCGCGCGCACTGATCGCACTCGCGAGCGCACCGGTCTCGAGCCGCTCGTCCGGCGCGATCGGATCGTTCTCCTTGAAATATACCGGCCCCAGGTAAACGCGCGACGCCCTGTCGAACGCGGCCGCGAACGCTTCCTGAAACACGTTGCGCCGGGCAGTATTCGAGCGCGGCTCGAACGCCGCGAGTATCCTCCTGCCCGGGAACCGCTCGGCGATCGCTTCGAGCGTGACGCCAATCGCCGTCGGATGGTGCGCGAAGTCGTCGACCACAGTCACTCCCGCCGCTTCTCCTATCACCTGCTGCCGGCGCACCACGCCCTTAAAGGTGCGCAACCCGCTGGCAATCTCGTCGCCTGAGACTCCAAACGCGCTCAGCAGCACGAAAACCCCGAGCGCGTTGGCGACGTTCATTCGGCCGCCGATTGGCAGATGGATCGAATCGTGGATTCGATCGCCGTCGCGCGTCACCGCAAATCTCGCGCCGTCCGCGCCCACCGTAATTTCTGTCGCACGATATTCGCCCTCGCGCAGCCCGTAGGTCAGCCGCCGCGAGCGTGCGCCAGCGCTGACCTCCAGCGCGTGCGGAAAGTCGGCGCAAACGGCGAGCACGCGCGACGAGTCCATCTGCTCGACGAGCGCCCGAAAGCTCGATTTCACATGCTCGAGATCGCGATAGATATCGGCGTGATCGAATTCCACCGCCGTGATAATCGCACCGTTGGCCCGGTAGTGCAGAAACTTCGGCCCCTTGTCGAAAAACGCCGTGTCGTACTCGTCGCCTTCGATTACGAAGTCGGCGCCGCCACCAAGCCGATAGTTGGATCCGAAATCGCTCGCCACTCCTCCCACCAGCATCGAGGGATCGCGCCCCGCCGCTTCGAGCACGTGCGCCATCATCGCGGTCGACGTGGTCTTGCCATGCGTCCCCGCGACCATCAGCACTCGCCGGCCGTTCAGAAAAAAATGCCACAGCGCCTCGGGCATCGAGAGATAAGGAATCGGCGAAGCGAGCAGCGCAACGGCTTCGGGATTCGCCGGCACGATCGCATTGCCCATCACCACCAGGTCTGGCGCGGGCGAAAGGTTCGCCGGCGAGAATCCCATCATCACACCGACCCGCGAATTTCTCAGAAGCGACGCCGTCGGCTCGTAGAGCTGATTGTCGGAGCCGGTAACCGACATCCCGCGCTCGACCAGCATCCCGGCCAGCGCGGCCATCGCGGTGCCGCCGACTCCGATCAGATGCACGCGGCGGACCGTGACCGGAATGCGCGCGAGGCGCGCCGCACTGCCCGAATCAGCCACCGCTAAGCGCATCCATGATCAAATCGTGAATCTTCGGGCGGAAGTCGCGAATCTTCTGATTGTCGCGCCGCGGATGGACCCGATTGGTCATCATCGAGATAGCAATTTCGCTGTCAGGCTCGATCCAGATCGAAGTGCCGGTGAAGCCGAGATGGCCCACTGCTGCCGGCGAGAAGCGATGGCCCGAGCTGGAATGCTCCGCTGTCGGCGTGTCCCATCCGAGCGCCCACGTCGAGCCGGAGACGGTCGTGTCGCGCGCCCAGAACTCGCGGACTATTTTCTGCGGCACGAAATCCGAGCGCCCCGCGTAACACGCGATCAGCTCGCTCGCGATACGATCGACCTCGTGCACCGGCGCGAACAGCCCGGCGTGACCCGCCACTCCGCCCATCGCGAACGCGTTCTCGTCATCCACCTCGCCGACCAGCAGCCGCTTGCGCGAAGGACAATGTTCGGTCGGCGCGAACATGTCGGCGACCGGCTCCAGCCGCCGCGAGCGCACATGCGATATATCAATATAGTCAGTCGAGCGCAGGCCAAGCGGCCGGAATATTTTCTCGCGGCAGTATCGGTTGAGCGCCAGGCTTGAAACCCGTTCGATCGTCTCGCCCAGCATGATGAACCCGAGATCCGAGTAGATCGTTTTGGTCGCGGGCGTGGCCTCGGGCTTCTCGCGATGTATCTCCTCGTAGGCGAACTCCTTGGCGCCGTAGCTCGCCATGAAATTGACGCGCCCGCCTTTTTCGATCTCCGCGATCCGCTGGTAGAGCGGACGCCACGCCGCCAGGCCGGAGCAATGCGCCAGCAGATGGCGAAACGTGATGACGGTCTTGCCGTGCACGCCGAAATTCGGAAAAAAGCGCGTCACCCGATCGTCGAGGCGAAACTTTCCGTCGCGCGCCAGGATCATCAGCGCCACCGTCGTCGCCAGCGCCTTGGTGAGCGACGACAGGTCGTAGACGGTTTCCATTTTGACCGGCGAGCGGGTCGGCTCGAGCGATCTGAATCCGAATGCGCCTTCGAACGCGACCTCCGTGCCGCGCCGCACGACCACCGTCGCGCCGGGAATCACCCGCTGCTCGACCGCGTCGTTGAACGCCTGCTCGACCTCACTCCATCCCAACGCTCAATCCTCCGGAAGTAAATGCCGCTACCGCGTCACGGCCGGCTCGGTAAAGACAATTCGGCGCGCGCCGGATTCGATACGCGCCGACACGCCAAACGGAATCGTAAAATTCTCGGTGCCATGCCCCGCCTCGACGCCGTACAGCACCGGGCATCCAAGCCCCGCCGTCTGCTCGGCCGCAAAGCGCGCAATCATCCGCGTCTCCTGCTCATCTCCGTCGATCGCGCGGATCGCGCCGAAGACGATTCCCGCCAAACGCTTGAGCGCCCCGCTCTGGCGCAATTGCACAAGCATCCTGTCGATTCGGTAGGCCTTCTCGCCCGTGTCTTCGAGGAACAGGATTCGCCCGTCGAAGCGCGGCTCGAACGGCGTGCCGATCGTCGCAACCAGCACCGACAGGCAGCCGCCGATCACCTCGCCCTCAGCGCGCCCCGGATGCATCGTCTCGCGGGCTTCAAGCTCGAAGCCGTCGAGCTTGCCGCTGAGCAGTCCTTGCAGGTGCTCGAGCGAACGCGGACTCAACCCTCGCGCAAAGTCCATCGCGACCATCGGCCCGTGAAACGACACCATCCCCGCGAGATCCACCAACGCGTTGAGCAGGAAGGTTGCGTCCGAAAAACCGACAAAGATTTTGGGCGTGCCGGCCATCGCCTTGAAGTCGAGCAGCGGCAGCAATCGCCCGCATCCGTAACCGCCGCGCGCGGAAAAAATCGCCTTGACGTCGGGGTCGGCGAAATATTCTCGAAGCTCGCTCGCCCGCTCACGATCGTCGCCGGCCAGGATACCCGAACGCGCCAGCGCGCGCTCCGAAACCTTAACCCGATAGCCCATCGAGCCGAGCACGTTGACGCCACGCTCGAGATGCGCCCGTTCGATCGCCGCGGCGGGCGCGACGACCGCAACTGTATCGCCGGGTTTGAGCGCGTTAGGTTTGATCGGTTTGCGGTTCACGCTATCTCGCCTCGAATCCTACCAGAAGGAACGCGCCAACGCCCGCTAGCTGCGCGAATTGAGTCACTCCACCCGATCAATCGTCGACCCCCGCGACGGACGGCGCCGCGTGCTCCGCCATCCCGGTCAGCGAACCGACTTCGGAAAAGGCGAGCAGCGCCGCCGTGACCCACAATCCCGCCGCGCCGATCGCGATCGTCGCGCGCAGTCCGATAATTCCGCCCGCCAATCCCGCGACCAGCTGCCCGACCAGCACGCTGCCCAGACCGACGAAGCGTAGGCTCGCATTCACGCGGCCGAGCATCGGCTTGGGCGTGACCGTTTGGATCAGGCTTACCGCGTTGATGAAGTACACTGTCGCGGCGCAGTCACCGACTAGTTGCTGCGCGACCAGCAAAGCGATCGAACCGGGACCGGCGCCGTGCGCTATCGGCAGCAGCATGAGCGCGACGCCCTCGAGCGCGAGTCCCGTCACCATCGCCATTCCCGTGCCGAGAGCATCGGCCGCCCGCCGCGCGGCCAGCGCACCGAACAAAGAACTCGCGCCGCCCACGGCAAATATCACGCCGAGAATGCCGGGCTGGAAGCCGAGCGCGTTGATGACGAACAGCATGTACATTGTGGAAACCAGGCTGTTCGCGAATCCACCCACGACCGCGATCATTCCGAACGCGCGCAGACGTCCGTCGGTGAAAATCAGCCGCGCGCCCGCCGCGATCTCGCGGACCATGCTGGTGTCGCGAGCGCGTGGCGCGGGCGCAGGTTCGGGCTTGCGGATTAGCGCGATCGCAACTGCCGACGCGAGAAATGAAATCGCGTCGATCAGAATCGCGAACGGCGCCGTCAGCCACTGCACCAACCAGCCCGAGAGCGCGAAACCGCCCGCCTCGGCGACTCCGGCGCTGGCCGTGAGCTTGCTGTTCGCGTCGAGCAAGTCTTCACCGGCGACCAGCGACGGCAGGTACGATCGATAGGCGACGTCGAAAAACAGATCCAGCGCCGAGTACGCGAGGATTACCGCGTAGAGCTGCGGCATCGTCAGTGCCGCGAACATCGCCGCAATCGGTATCGTACCCAATACGATGAAGCGGCCGATATCCGCGCCGATCAGAATTGGGCGGCGGCGGATGCGATCGACCCACACGCCGACAAACAAGCCCAGCACCAGCGTCGGCACAATTCGCGCCGCGGCCAGGATACCCATCTGGAATGGACTCGCCTTGAGTGCGATCACGGCCGCAAAGCCGATCGCGACATCGCCCATCCGCGTGCCGAACAGCGAGACGGTCTCTCCCGTCCACAGTTTCATAAAGTCCGCGTGGCGAAATAGCACGCTCCGGCGCCGCATGGAGCCGCCGATTGATTCTTTGTCTTTTTCGTCTAAGTGCATCGCAAATCTCACGCGCGGCGCACCGCGCAAAAAATGAAAAAGCCCCGGGCTTCGACGCCCGAGGCTCTTTCAAGCCAGCTTTCGAAGTAGCCCTCACCCACCAGGTGGACGGTTGCTATGTATGATGAGGGTGACTTTCACGGGATTCTCCGAGTTCTGACTCGCCGCGAGACTACTTCCGGGGCGCGAACACGTCAACCAAGCGATCAGTCAAACTTGAGCACGATTTTCCCGAAATGCTCGCTCGCTTGCATCATGCGATGCGCCGTCGGCGCGTCGGCGGCCGGGATCACTTTGTATATTGGCGGGCGCAGCCTGCCCGCCTCGAGCGCGGCGCCGAATTGCTCGATGAACGCCGCGACGATCTGGGCCTTCTCGGCCGCTGGACGCATGCGCAAAGTCGAACCGAAGATTTTCAGATGACGCCGCAGCACCGCCACCAGATCGAGTTCGCCGCGCGTCCCGTTCATC
>JBAWCX010000319.1:0-14170 GCA_049590495.1 Binatus sp. (SeqCode) | reverse complement strand
GCGCCAGGACGATGACCAGAATTCGCTTGCCCATAAACGCGGTCCGAAGTTAATTAAATTCGCCTATTTGTAACATGCAGCATATAATCACGCCATCCTGTACAGACGAGCCGCTTAACTAGCAGATTGACGCGCTAGCGTCGAATCGCTCGCGATAGACTCGATGCAAAATCGATGGCTCCGACTGTTCGCGATCGACCGCCTGCTCTGGGTCCTGCTTTGCCGACTGTGGCCGCGCTATCTGGGGTGACTGATGATCTCTGTATCGGAGGTTTTTCGATCTCGATCGTGGGGGTCCGCTGCTTGTGGTTTGGATCTCATCCCGGCTCACTTGAGCGCGTCGATATGATACCGATTCTCGCAGCCGCTCAAATTCCGGGTGCGGACGGAATTTTTAGTAGGGGCAGGACTTCCGCCAAGAAAGTCGGAGCAACCAGCGGGCCAGAGGCGCCTCTACAGGTGTTGCATCAACGCAACAGGTTGTAGTCCAAATGCCTCTTGTGGAAAGTTTTTCATCTAGTCCGTTCTACACTTAGACAATAAATAACATCTCTTAGACTAGGCTTCGCACTGGACGGCCAAATGAGACGAACAGGTATACGTCTTGCTCAGGAGACTCGCAGGTTTAGTGACTTGTTTCGCCGAGAACAAAAAACTGTCGATACCACGCTCGTGGTAGACCCGGTGGAGCTGCGCAAGCGGTTGCTGGCCGGGCGATCGTCTACGGGAACTGAAGGCGACGGAGCAATCCAGTCAAGCGATGAAAAGAAGGGCTCACTAGCCCAAGCACCGCAGTCAATTTCAAACAAGCCGGCGATCAGCAACGGTCTCCAAGACATCTCTGGGCCGAAACCGGACGCCATCGAGAGGGCCTACACCATGAGCCAAATCGACCTGCCTTCTACACCATCCTCAGTGGCGAAAATGTTTGAGCCGACAAGAGTCTTTCAGGAACGTCTTTCAAAATTGAGTACAGCCTTTGATCAGGTCGAGCGCCTGGCGAAGGACGCCAACGGCGCCTTCACGCAGGTTTCCGAGCTTGCAGATCATCTCAGTCAATTTGCGCAAGCCTACGCGCCCGTGAAGAAATTTCAAAGCGAGGTTGGAGCCCTCGCGCAAAAGTTCGATCCTTTCAAAGATATTCACAGCCAGCACACGGAAATGTCAGGTTCCTTCCGCGACCAACTGCACTATCTAGCTGCGGTCCTGGAACCGGTGACTAATGTGCAACGACGCCTCTCGGAGCTAGCCGCGACTTTGGAGCCCGTGGTCGAAGTAAAGAAACGATTCCAGGCACTGGAGCGCGAATTTGAGACGGTGGGGAGTCCGTCCCCTGCCGGTTCGGCTCAGGGCGTTTCTTCCCCCAACGGAGCGAATGGCAGCGTCGCGGGTCGTAGGGCTTAGTTCGAGCCAAGATACCAGTCGAAGAGCGAGCTGAGCGCGTACAGTCGGCCCTACGTACCGCGAGCGGTGCGGACGTGCGCAACGTGCGGCAGGCAACCCTGCCGGCGCCGCTTATCACGCCAGATTGCAGGAACGAGACGCACTCTCGGCCGAACCCTCCGGCCTCGAGATATTGCTCGCCATCACGCGCGGCTTGGGGAGCTCGGCAGCGTGCGATCGGGCGAGCATCGCGGACCCTCGTGATCGAAATCACGTTGCATAGAGGTTTTCCCAGCCCGTCTGATTAGTGCTCAGTCGCGTCAGAGTCGATCAGCCTGTCGGACTGCTCACCACTGGACTTGGATGCTGTGTAGTGTTATTCTACGAATAGTAGTATACGTTCATTCCGACAGCGGGGTAACCTATGGGGATCACCGCCCTGATACTTGCAAATCTCGTCACGCTAACCGTGGTCGTGCTTGTGTGGTCGGCCTTGCCGAACTTGGGTGATGCGCGCGCTGTAGACACAAAGATCGCGAGACGGGGCACCGGGGAGCTTAGTCGGGGCAAGACGGGCAGCTTGAGTGCAAGCTAAGAACCCCTCTTCAGCGATTCGGTACGTCGCGTCCTGCAGACGCAGCCAAGTAGATTACGGTCGGAAAGCAACTTGCGCAACTACAAATATGTTGGTTGGCACATCGAAAGGTGCCCATGGCTCCTCAAAAACTCGGTCTGGACCAACGGAGACTCCAAGGGCGGCTCGGACAGCTCGCAGCGTCGGCCGGCGACGCAGATCATTCCTCTTTCAGGGTGATATCATTTGCGCCAGACACGTTGCGGCCGGAGAGATCTTTCGCGGAAAAGGTTCTGAGGAGCCGCAGGTAACGGCAAAGGTCGGAGTACAACTGATCCGGCCACGACCCCTTCTTAAGAAGCCATTGAGTCTCTTCTGACACAACTGCATGGAGACGGTTACACCAGCCTGACAAGCTCAGCGTAGCGTCTCCTTGTGTCCAAGCAACATACTGGCGATCGCTCGGCCTCAGATTACCGTAGGCGCCGGCAGCCACGAGCTCCAAGCCGGATCGCAGGTTCGCCAATGCCGACCTGTAGAAACCATGCAGGAAATCAAACGTCGCGCATTGGAGCAGTCAGCCGCGTCGAGCATACTCTCGAACAGATTGTCTGGATTCAATGGACCGCCAACGGACTCGACCCAATCGCCCCAGAGTGAGTACAGAAGTTCCAGCCGGGCGCCCTGATGATTCGAAATCTTGATCGCCACGTCATCGGGCAAAGGCATAATCCATTCCAAATTTCCGGCTAGATCAAATCCGACGGCGGGACATCCTCTCCCCCCAGTCGCATATTCATGCTCTTCGAGTACGTGGCGCACGGTCCGGAAGTCGGAGAGGGGAAGTGGCTTCGACACTGAAGTTGCAGTCAAAAAGCTGCGTCTTCTCTCAGGTTTTGGTTGAAATTCCCTATTCAACCGAACAGGGAATCATTTTGGAGGAGCAGGGAATTATTTCAACGTAACAGGGAATTTGATCCGGAGAACAGGGAATGCCCCATTACCCGCATCGATGTGAACGACGCCTATCCGCAGATGATCGAAACCACCAATGAATGTTGGCGGATCACGCATTGAGAGCCACAGGTGAACAACGCTCCATCGAAGTGAATCGTCACGCCAATGGGTCGCGTGGGTGACGCTTTTGTCGTTTTTAGAGCAAGAGCAAGAGGAAGAGATTTGGGTACCGATGGAGGCGCAATTCGAACTTGTTCACGAAATAGGGGTGGCGGCGTAATCAGTCCGCCACCCAAGGTTCGCCCACTCTCCCTTATAGCTGGCCGTCGACGGTGCTGAGCAGCTTGGTGATGGTCGTGCCCATGGTCTGGTAGCCCACGAACACCACAACTGCCACCGCGGCCATGATCAACGCGTATTCCGCCATCGTCTGGCCGCGCTGATACTCGCGCACCTTTACCAACAGCCTCGAGCCTCGTGATTTTGTCCATTGTCCCGTGTCCTTCTTGTTCTCTGTTTCTCGGCCAAAAAATTGGCCGTTGTCCCCATTGATAAGCGTTGCCTCGATCAGTAGCGCCGGCCCGGTCTGACTTTGAAGCGGCTGGAGCCCCTTGAGGACTCTCGGACGCTACTGTCGCTGGACAAAGACTGCCCGGATGCTCGCCCCATCCAGCCGCCAAACTGCGGCAAGGTGATCGCGATTCCGCAAGTCGGCGGGCTTCGCCATCGCTACGAACGCCTCGCCGCCTGATCTGCTTTCAAGGGCTCCACGATCTCCCACGGCGCCTCTGTATGGCGGGCCAGGCCATCGCGTTCAAAATCATCCGTGCTGAACAGCAGCTGCCCAGACTGACCAGAGCGATCGGGGATGATCGGCGTCCGACTCAGCTCGTGCACTTCATCACACCGTACTCGCCGCAGCCCACGAATCTCACGCCAGATGGAGTTTTGCGCAGGCACAAGTAATCGACGTACAAGAACAGGACGCGGCGCAGATGGCGCTCGTTGAAGATCACGATGTGATCCAAACATTCGCGGCGAATCGACCCGATTACATGATTTCTAAGGCTCTGACTTTGCCGGTTGAGTCAGTCAGTTTGTATGTGCACTGCTAGGGCAGCACCGCCGAGGCCGGCCCGTTGGTCGGAGTGAAGCCGCTGGCGAAAGTCGGTCCCACCGTCCAGGTCTTGCTCGACTGGTTGTACAGCTCCGAGTAATCGTTCTGCGCACTCACGCTGCCGCAGGTGGTCGCTGCTTGCGAGGTGCCGATCGTCACCGACTGCAAGCTGGGCGTCGGAGTCGTGCACGCGCCGCCGATTACCAGCAAGTCGCTCGAGTCGGTACCGGTGCCGATCACGCCCTGGCCCTGGCCTTCACGCGCCTGATTGAGCGAACCGGTTGCTGTGAAGGTGCCACCCACTGCTGTGTCCGGATCGTAAAGATCGGTCTCGGACTCAGCCGCCTGTGTGATGCTGGTCATTGCTCCGCAGTTCGATGGCAATTTGCCCACTTCGACGTCAACGCCTCCGGGCAGAATCACTTCGCCGGCCAGGCTGCCGGTCTCGAGCAGTGTCGCCACCCCGGCGCGGTTGACGCCCATGGTATTGGCTGCCGCGCTCCAGGTCTGCGAGCTCGGGTCGAACACCTCGGCGGTGTTGAGCGTCGTCGCCACCACCGGGGAACTGCTGACGGTGCATGAGTTCGAGTTCGCGTCAATGCCGCCAAATGCCACTACGTGGCCGGACAGCGGGCCGGTGACCACCGACGGATCCATCGGAACCAGCGCGAACGATTCGCGCCGGGTAGTCAGCGATCCAGTGGTTAGCGAGAACATCTGGGTGGACGGGTCGAAGATGAAGGACAGAGTCGACGACTGACCAAGGAACGTCATCAGGTCGCCGCCCGCCAGCAGCACCTTGCCGCTGTCGTTCGGGATCAGTGCCGCGCCCTGGCCGACGATCCCGCACTGTACTGTGTCGGCGGCTGCCGTCCCACCTGATCCGGCCCCCAAGCGTGAGGCGGTCGTGTATCGGAACGTGCTGCCCGTTGGGATCGCGGTTATGGTGAAGTTTCCATTATAACCCGCAACGCTGACGTTGGCGATCGTAACTTTGTCACCAATGATCAGGTTGGTCGGATTCGTAGTGCTCATAGTAATGGTTGCTGTCGACCCGGTTTCGGATGCGGACGAAATCGCGCTGGAAGGCCCAGCGCAAATCGCGGGAAGTCCGGCGGCACACGACGTTCCTGTCGGGCATCCCGGAATCGAGTTGGTGGCGGTGAAGGTGTCTGTCGCCGGGTTGTACAACTCCGCCGTGTTCAAAGCTATCTGTCCGGTTGGTACGCCCGGACCAGGTGTAGGCGGCGTCTGGCTCACGAACGAGCTGCCGGTCGAGCCGCCGACTATCAGCAACTGGCCGTCCAGTGGGGTGCCGCTACCCTCGATCAGGGTTGCGCTGGGGCCGCTGCGCGCGATGGTCATCAGGCCACCACTGCCGCTGCCGGCGACCGTGAACGTCTGGGTATTCTCGTTGTAGAGCTCTGACGTCTGTAGCGCGGTGCACTCAAACCCGCTCTGCCCACCGATGGTGGCTGACGAGCAAGACTGACCGCCCACGATCAGCGTCAGCCCGTTTGGCAGGACAACGGCCACGGCTGACTCGCGCGAGGTATCGAGGTTGCCTACCAGCAGGAAGGTGTTGGTAGCGGTGTCGAAGATCTGGGCGCCGTTGCTCGAAACAGTGTTGGCCGCCGGGTTGGTGATGCCGCCCAGCTGGCCGCCGGTGTCACCGCCTGCCACCAGGATGTCGCCCTCCTCGGGTCCGGGAGTGTTAGTCGCGGTCGGAGTTGCTTCGGTTGTGCCGGTCGCAGTCGACGTGGACGTTTCAGTAGCGGTGGCCGTCGCGGTCTCGGTGGCTGTCTGAGTAGCGGTCGCCGTTTCGACCGTCGTTGCGGTAGATGTAGCCGTCGCAGTTGCAGTTGCCGTCGCAGTTGCAGTTGCCGCATCCGTCGCAGTGTCAGTTGCGGTGGCGGTCAATGTGGCCGTGGCTGTCGGTGTAGCGGTCGCCGTTGCAGTCGCCGTACCTGTCGCCGTGTCAGTTGCTGTAGCGGTGGCCGTCGCGGTCTCGGTGGCTGTCTGAGTAGCTGTCGCCGTTTCGACCGTCGTTGCCGTAGATGTAGCCGTTGCAGTCGCGGTAACCGTGGTCGCCATTGCCGTTGCAGTTTGAGTGGCTGTAGCTGTCGCAGTCGGCGTCGCCGTAGTCGTTGCGATCGAGGTCGGCGTCGCAGTGGTTGTCGCCGTTGCAGTCGCGCTTGCGGTCGAAGTCGGTACTGCAGTGGCGGTCGCCGTCGCAGTCGAGGTAGCAGATGCGGTAGGCGTTGCGGACGCAGTACTCATTGTGGTCCGCGTCGCAGTCGCGGTTGACGTTGAAGTTGAAGTCCGGGTGGCGGCTACGGTTGGCGTCGCGGTTGCCGTGGAAGTTGGCGTCGCAGTCGAGGTGGCCGCGACGGTGGCGGTTGCGGTCGCCGTTGAAGATGGAGTGGCGGTCGCCGTCGGCGTCGGCGTTGGTCCACCCACGCTCTTTCCCAAGTACGCCGGAACAAAGAGGCCCATGTCGACGGTGCCCCAGCCGCTGGCCTTGTCATAGCCGGGTCCTGCGGAAAAACCGGCCACGCCGTTGAAAGCGTTGTTGCCCGATGTCACGTCGCGAATTCCAGTTGTCGCGCCGCTGTGCTCCGCGCCGAGTTGGTAGATTCGCGAGTTGAGATTGCCGATCGGGCTGCCGTTCTGCTGCGAGATCAGCTGGCTGATGCCCGCATATGCCGGAGCACCGATACTGGTGCCGCCGATGCAGCATACGACGGCGGGTGCGCCGTTGTGATCTCTTCCGCCAAAGAAGAACCCCGGCGATGCGGGACTGGCGCCAAACGAGACGTCGGGAACGTCGCGCTTTTTGTCCTTGGCAATCAGCCCCTTTTGAAACGCGGGCTTCTTGAAGACCTTGCTCTGACCGCCGCCCGTGGCGCCGCCGTCATTCCACACGGTCTCGGAAACGAAACCGACGTCGTTGCCTCCGACATAGTTCGGCGTGAACTCGGTGCCGCCGATCGCCGTCACGGTCGGCGACCCCGCCAGTTCATCGATGTTGCGCGACACCCCGACTACGCAAGCGCCCGTCCGTTGGTTCAGCTTGAGTCCGGCCGCGCCCGTGTCTCCCGTCGCGACGAACACCGACTGACCTTGCGAGGCGGCCTGCGCAAAAAACCCGTTCTGGGTTTTGTAGAAGCCTTTCGAACCCTCGCAGAAGCTGAAGCTGATGCTGATCGCGTTGCACGGGCCGTTCTTTTCCGTCACCGCCGCATGGATCGCGTCGAGAATCGCCGAGGAACGAGTGTTGCTCTGATCGCCAAGATAGACCCGGATGCTCGAACCGGGCGCGACGGCATGCGAGTAGTTCACGTCGACCATCGCTTCGTCTTCGTCCTGGTTCTCGCCCGGGTCGGTGCCATCGACCAGCACAACCCTGAAGTTCGCCGGCGACAGCGCCGGCAAGCCGAACTGCGTGTTGAACTCGTCTGCGGCCGGCTGATCGATATTCGAGTCCTCGACCACCGCGATACATCCGCTGCCGCTGCCGTCGATGTTCGAATTCAGCAGCGGCGTTTCGTCGTAGAAGGTGTATATATACGGAGGTCCAAAGGCAGGACCTGCGCTTTTGACGACTGAGGCGGGCGAACTCGCGCGCGAGCCACGCTTCGACACGCGATGCACCTGCGGCCGGCTGTGCAGCAGGTTGTCGAGGCCATGTATCGATTCGATTAGCGGTGCGAGGTCGGCGGGCACGGCGGGATCGTTGGTGTTCGAATACAGGCGACCGTCGGCCGTCGCGGCAATCTTGACGGCGAAACTGCTTTGCGCCTGCGCCACCGTGCCGCTGAACGAAACCTCACGGGCCGACGCGTCGGCGGACGTGACGCTGAATCCGTTTTTCTTAAGCCATTGGGTGACTCGCGTAAGATCGGCGTCCGTCGGGCCGAAACGATTTGTGAACTCGTCGGGAGTTAGCCATCGGTGGTAATCCGGCGACGCGGGATCCTGCTGACCGGCGAGCAGTCGCGTTAGTTCAGCGCGATTGCGGAGCGCCATCGTGAGATACATCGCGAGTGGCTGCGACGGCGATGCGGCAGCCTCGGTCACAATGTCGGCGGCCTCGTCAGGATGGTTGCCCTGGAGAATCATCGCCGAATCGCGGGCTGCGGCAGGCCGTGCGACCCACAGTCCGACAATCAGTGTGAGTCCCGTGATTAGAACAAACTGGCGCAACGTTCCAACCCTGCCTGTCAAACTTTGCAGATCCTCTATTGCCCGCACCATAGCTGGCTTAGCAGTCGCCAGTCAGGCGAGACTCCAAAAGTGATTACAAGGCGAATAAGCGCACTCGGGTATCGAGCAGGTCGACGCCGTCAAACAGCTGAAGGAAGAGATAAATGGTCTTGTGCTGCCGAAGCGGCAGACCCAAGCTCGCGTTCGGGAAACTTGGTAGTTAAACCCTTCCCGCATCGATATAGCTACAGGCCGTTGCAATCAACCAACGACTAGGGGGGAGTACAGCGATCAGCTGCCCTTTTTCTGATTCGCCAATAGCTCGTCGATACTCTGTTTGAACTGGGCGTAGGGCTGGGCACCGCGGATCACGCTAGTCGCCCTGAGTTTGGAGGGATCGCTCGAATCCGTCAAGCCGACCACGAAACTGGGCGTGCCCGACAGACCCAGCTTTTCGCCCATCGCCGCCTCGGCTTCGACGCGACTGTCTCCTCAAAACCTTATCCGCGGGAGGTCCCTCCGGTCAGCGACGTGTCCGGCGCAGAGAGGAGCGTCAAACGCGATCGCGCGGCGGGATGGAGGACGCTCCATCGAAAGATGGAGCGTCCTCCATCGAAGGTTCGACAGTAAATTTCGGTTTCTGACATTCGTTTTTTGGTAGGGTGCTAGTCGAACATTTCGTTAGGCAGTATCAAGTCAGCAATAGTTGTGGGCGGGAGGAGACGCATGGTGAAGGCTTGTGAATCGCAATATGTCGGAAAAGGATCGGGTCTAGATAGGCTATGCGAAATAGCTCAAGGAAAACGGCTTTTGAAGATGGTATACTGAGTTCGCTTCCCGATACCATTCTGCCGAGCCAGTTCTTCGAATTGGTTGGCGCAGAGATCTTTTCTAGCGAGCAGCGTCTGATGCTCGCAATTCTGGCCGACGCTATCAACCTCCTAAGCGATTATCGAATCTCGCCAAGTCACCACAAGCGCAACTCTTTCGATGAGGCGTGGTCTTGGGTCTTCGCCGACAGCATTACAAGCCCGCTGTCATTCAGTCACGTGTGCGACGCACTCAGTGTGGACGCAGACAGTCTGCGAAGGCGCTTATCGGAGTTGGTCTCAGAGCACGGAGGCACTTTACTCAGATTGAGACTTAAGGAAGCAAGCCGGATCCAGCGCCCGACCCTCAATCGCGTCCGTCGCAGGAGGCGCCGAGCACTACCTCGTGAATTTCGGCTCGAAAAATCTACAAACGGAAAAGAGGGTTAGCGAGATGAGAACGAATTCAAGTCATCAACACGCGCCTCGCAAGAAGGTTCCCTCACGCGCTGGCGCGCGCGAGCGGAGATTGAGCCCGATCCGGTTGATGCAGCTGACGACTGGATATATGGCTTTTGGAACACTCGCGGCAGCGGTGGAACTGGACCTCTTCTCGAAGATCTCTGGCGCAGGCACTAATACCGGCGAGCTCATGACTGTTGCTGGGCCTGCCCTCGCGCCCCGCCGAGGTCCTACTCAGCGGTTGCGCCAGTCTCGGGCTCCTGCAAAAACGCGACGGTCGATTCCACAACACACCGCTTGCGGACGAGTACTTAGGCCGGCCTGATGGCGGCGCAGTACGAAGCCATGTGCAAACGGATGCCAGGCGTATTACAACCAACATCGCTATCACATCGGACTGGCTGGACTCACACCAGCTCAGAGAAGCGGTGCCCCTTCACCCCCGACCGCACGCCTCGATTCATATCGCTGGCGACAGCACTGCAAGGGCCTCTTTCACACCCCGGCTGCCGGCTGAGTTGCAATTCGCCACATACAGGGCGGGCAAACGACGATCTTTAGTTACGGTTCTGATGAAATTTTCAGTAGCGGCAGGCGAACGTCTGTTGGAAGCTTCGGAAAGACGAAGTAGAAGGCGCGTGCGTGCGGCGGCGGCGACGCCGTTCCCCGTGAGGGGAACGGCGTGCCGGTTACGGTCAATCAGTTTGGATGTGCCCCGCTTATGGCAGCACCACCGAGGCCGCGCCGTTGGCCGGAGTATAGCCGCTGGCGAAGCTCGGCCCGACCGTCCAGGTCTTGGTCGACTGGCTGTACAGCTCCGAGTAATCGGACGCCGCGCCACTGGTGGCGCAGGTGGTCGTCGCCTGCGAGGTGCCAATCACGGCCGACTCCAGGCTCGGCGATGGCTGGGTGCAGGCGCCGCCAATCACGATCACGTCGGTCGAGTCGTTGCCATTTACGAGCTCGGCCAAGCCCTCCGCTTCACGCCCCTGATTGAGCGAGCCGGTCGCGGTGAAGGTGCCGCCCGTGCCCGTGTCCGGAGCATACAGGTCGGTCTCGGTCTGCGCGTTCTGCTTCAGCGAGGTCACTAGTACGCAGGTCGAGGGGAACGTGCCTGCTTCCACATCGACGCCGCCGGGTACAATCACTTCGCCCGCCAGGCTGCCGGTCTCGATCAGGGTCGCCTGAGCCGCTTTCTTCGCTCCCATGGTGTTGGCTGCTGCGCTCCAGGTCTGCGTGCTCGGGTTGAACACCTCGGCGGTGTTGACCGTAGTCACAACGATTTTTGAGCTCCCGCTCGCGCAGGCCGAGCTATTGCCCTCGACACCGCCGAACGTAACCAACTGGCCGGACAGCGCTCCGGTAACCACCGCCGGATCCATCGCCTCCAGCGAGGACAGCTCGCGCGGGGTAGTCAGGTTGCCGGTGGTCTGGGTGAAGGTCTGCGTAGCCGGGTTGAAGATGAACGACAGGTTCGACGACTCGCCCAGGAACTGGACGAAATCGCCGCCCGCCAGCAGCACCTTGCCGTCGTCGTTCGGGATCAGCGCTGCGCCCTGGTCCACCAAGCCGCACTCCGCCCTGCCCGCTGCCTCCGCAAATCCACCTGTCGCACTGGCCAATGATCCGGTGGTGTCCGTGTATTGGAACGTGAGGCCCGGTCCAATCGCGGTTACGGCGAAGGTGCCGTTGTAGCCCGCAACGCTTGTGGTGAAAATTTCAACGTTGTTACCCATGCTCAGGCCGGTCGGAAGTGCTGAGCTCATGGTGATTGTTACAGTGTTGCCGCTTTCCGTGGCCGTCGAAATCGCACTCGCAGGTCCATTGCAGATCCCAGGAAGCCCGGTAGCGCATGACGTCACTCCCGCCCCACATCCCGGGATCGACGTTGTCGCGGTGAAGGTGTCGGTGCTCGGGTTATACAACTCCGCCGTGAAGAGCGCAGTCTGACCCGGCGGCGATCCAGCCGGCGGCGTAGTTGCGGTCGACAGGAACGAGCTGCCGCTCGAGCCGCCCACGATCAGCACCTGGCCATCCAGCGAGGTGCCGCTGCCCTCGATAAGGGTCGCGCTCGGGCCGGTGCGCGCCGAGGTCATGGTGCCGCCGCTGCCGCTGCCGGCAAGCGTGAACGATTTGGTGGTCTCGTTGTACAGCTCTGCCGTGTTCAACGCATTGCACTGGTTCCCGGAAACCGAGCCGTAGACCTGTGCGTTACAGTTCTCGCCGCCCACGATCATGACCTCCCCGTTGGGCAGCGCAACCGCCGTCGACGACTCGCGCGCGGTGTTGAGCGAGCCCACCGTCAGGAAGGTGTCGGTGGCCGTGTTGAAGATCGCGGCGCCTGCGGTCGAATTGATGCCGGTCGCCAAGGGGATGACCCCGCCCAGCTTGCCGCCGGTGTCGCCGCCCGCCTCGAGAATGTCGCCCGCTTCAGGTCCCGGCGTGCTGGTCGGTGTGGCAGTTGGTGTCGCTGTGTTAGTTGCGGTCGCCGTCGCCGAGTTGGTCGCCGTCGCGGTGTTAGTCGCTGGCGGCGGCGTGGGCGACGTGGTCGGCGTCGCCGTGACGGTCGGCGTTGCCGTATTGGTCACCGTCGCGGTCGCGGTAGCTGTTGCAGTGTCAGTGGCCGTCGCGGTCGCAGTCGGAGTCGCAGTCGCGGTGTCGGTAGCCGTCGCGGTCGCCGTTGCCGTCGCCGTGTCGGTCGCGGTGGCTGTTGCAGTGACAGTGGCCGTCGCGGTCTCGGTCGAAGTTGCGGTCGCGGTCGCGGTATCGGTAGCCGTCGCAGTCGACGTGGCCGTGTCAGTCGCGGTGGCCGTTGCAGTGTCAGTGGCCGTCGCGCTCGCAGTCGGAGTTGCGGTTGCGGTCGCAGTATCGGTAGCCGTTGCGGTCGGCGTACCCGTGTCAGTCGCGGTAGCCGTTGCAGTGTCAGTGGCCGTCGCGCTCGCAGTCGGAGTTGCGGTTGCGGTCGCAGTATCGGTAGCCGTTGCGGTCGGCGTACCCGTGTCGGTCGCGGTAGCCATTGCAGTGTTAGTGGCCGTGGCCGTCATGGTAGCAGTCGGGGTCGCCGTTGCTACCGTACCGAATGCGATACCGGTGAGGCTCACAGTTTGGGTAGGCCGCTGCGCATTGTCGGTAAAGGTCAGCTTGCCAGTTTCAGTGGTTCCGTTCGAATTACTGTCAGTGGTCGGATTGAAGGTCACCGACACCTGGCAGCTCGAATTCGCCGGCACCGATGGGCTGCAGCCGTCCGCGGTTATCGCATAAGGCCCGCTGGTCGCGATCGATGTGAAAGTTACAGCCACCGCGTTGGAATTGGAGAGCGTAACCGTCTGAGGCGGCGAGATCGTACCGACCTGGATCCTCCCGAACGACAGAGAGGTCGGCATCACAGTTGGAGTGATGATGAAGCCGGAACCCGACAACGGGATCGTCTGCGTGGGTATGTACGCATTATCCGTGACGACGATTTTTCCGGTTCTGCTCCCGGTCTGTGTAGGAGTGAAAATCACCCCGAAGGTGCAGGTGCCGCTTGCTGCGACCTGCGTCCCGCTGCACATGTCATTGACGACGCTATAGTCGCCCGACGGCACGACGCTCGTCACGCTGAGTGGAACCGCGTTGGGGTTGGTCAAGGTGACGGTTTGTGAGGCGCTGGGAACCTCGAGTGGCTCGAGGCCGAAGCTCAGGTGTGTGGGGGAATAAGTCGGCCTCAGGATGATGCCGGTTCCATTGGCCGGGATCGATTGGGTCGGAGGTGACGCGTTGTCGGTGACGACGATGTCTGCGCTTCTGAGCCCGGTTTGAGAAGGGGTGAAAGTCACGTCAAAGCTGCAGGTGCCGCTTGCTGCGACCTGCGTCCCGCTACACATGTCATTGGTCACGGTGAAGTCGCCGCCCGACGACGCGACGCTGGTCACGCTCAACGGAACCAGGTTCGGGTTGGTCAAGACGATGGTCTTGGCGGCGCTGGCGACCTCCAGCGGCTGGAGGCCGAAGCTCAGGTGAGTGGGATTAAACGTAGGCTTCACGAGGATGCCGGTGCCTGAGAGATTCACAGTTTGTGGGCTGTTGGAGGCAGCGTCAGTGATCGTCAGCGTTCCCGTCCGCGTGCCGGTCTGGCTCGGAGTAAAGACCACGCTGACGACGCAGTTTCCGCTGGGCGCGAGGTTAGCGCCGCTGCATCCGTCGCTCGAGACAGAGAAATCTCCGGCGGAGGGCATGACGCTGTCAATCTGCAGCGAAGAGCTGTTCGGGTTGGTCAGCGTTACATTTTTGGCGGCGGAGGTTGTCCCCACTTCCTGGTTCGGGAACGAAAGCGCAAGCGGGCTGATGGTCAACCTTACAGTGGCGTACGCAGGCACAGTTCCGATGGCTGCCAACATCAGAACGGCAGTCAGCGCGATCGCCGCGAGTCTTCCGGCGCGCCCGGTAACATGCCTGACGCTCGCAGGAGCAGAAAGCCAGGAATCCCCATCCAGCGAAGCTCGGTCAAACCGACTGTGCCGTCGAGTCATGGCGCGTCCTCCCAAGGAAATCGCCTGAAAGAGCCTTAGTTTATCTCGAAGTTCCTTTTTGAATCCGAATGTAGCGTTCCATACACCGGTATTAGGTGATTTGCAAACGCAAAGTCCGAGTCCGGTTTTTGAGTCCAAAGGACCTCCCACG
>JBAWCX010000318.1:0-11405 GCA_049590495.1 Binatus sp. (SeqCode) | reverse complement strand
CCCGAACTGGCCCAGGTCGCGCGCGGCCGAGGATGTTGGAAGTCCAAGCGGCGTTTTTCCGCCAGCAATCAGGATGGTGACCGCGTGCACGCCAAAGCGCGCCGCTAGACCGCCGGCGAGACTCCAGGCCGGAAGCCGATACCACAGCAGTGCGAGCGCGACAGCCAGAAACGCGAACTCGGCGAACACGTCGGCGGCAGCCAGCGCGGTGAATCGCAAGTCGCGTCGCAGCCGCGCGTTGGCGGTGACGGCCGCGCCCTCGAGAAGAAAAGGAATGCAGAGCAGACGCATACCCTGCCGCAGCCCGGGCATCTTCATGAGATGCGCCAGCGCAGGCGCGCCGCCGTAAAGAAGGCTCGCGGTCGCCAGCGCGAGCGCTATGCTCATCCACCACGCGGTCGAGTGATGCGCGGCGCTCAGGTCGCGGCGCTGAATGAGCGCGTCGGGGATGCCGGCTTCGTTGACGAGCATCGCGAAGGTCGAGACGACGACCAGGATTTTGAAGAGACCGAAATCATCGGGCGAAAGCGCGCGCGCGAGTACAACGATTCCACCAATGCGCAGCGCCTGAACGACGAACTCCGCGACCATGTTGTCGCGAACCGAGCGCGCGAACGCATTCCACAGCCAACGGTTGCGCTCGGCGCGATCGGAAGCATCGGCGCCGATGACAGGCTCGCGATCGTTCACAGTCCCTCTCCCCGAAGCAGAACGGGTATGGTGCGAAAAAGAATTCTGATGTCAGTGGTCAGTGACCAGTCTTCCAGATACTGAACGTCGAGCTTGACCATCTCGTCGAAAGAGACCCGATTGCGTCCGCTGACTTGCCACAAGCCGGTGATTCCCGGCATGCCCTCGAACCGGCGGTGATGCCAGTCCTGGTAGTGTTCGAGCTCGTAGGGCAGGGCGGGGCGCGGCCCGATGAGGCTCATGTCGCCGCGCACGACGTTAAGGAGCTGGGGGAATTCGTCGATGCTGAAGCGGCGCAGAATCCTGCCGACGCTGGTGACGCGCGAATCGTTAGCGAGCTTGAAGACCTCGCCGCCGGCGCCATTGCCGTTGGTGGCGGCGTTGTCGGTTGCACTGTGACCGTTGGCGATCCAGCGCTGCACGTATTGACGATGGACCAGATCGGCGGCGCAGGTTTTCATCGTGCGCAGCTTCAACATTTCAAAGTGACGGCCTTGCGTGCCGATTCGCTCCTGGCGGAAAAAAACGGGTCTGCCGTCGAAAATCAGAATTGCGAGAGCGGCGAGCGCCATCACCGGCATCGCGAGAATCAAAATGAGCGAGGCGCAGACTACGTCGAAGGCGCGCTTGACGAGATAGTTGAGACCCTCGATGTTCGAGCCGCGGCGCCCGACCAGCGGAATCAGGCCGACGGTGTCCACGCGGAGTCCGGCCGGTGCCGAGCGGTAAACCCACGGCACGACCCACCATCGCAGGCGGCACCGTTCACAAAGCTCGATCATGCGCGCCTGCTCCTGGAGCGGCGCCTCGGGCATTACGACGGCGGCCTCCAGACAGGGATGGATGCGAACCAGGTCGAACAACCGCTCCGGCGGTCCCAGCACGGGATAGCCGCGGTAGTCGCAGCCGGGCGCGCCGGCGTCCAGAAAGCCGACGACTCCGTACTGCGTCAGCTCTTCCCGATAGCTGTCGCACAGGAAGTGAGAGGCCGGGTTGAAGCCGATAATCACGAGCGGGATCGAGATGCCCGGGCTCGAATAAAATTGCTGAATCAGATGGCGCACGGACCCGCGCATCGCCAGTTCGGTGAGGATGCTGAGGACGCAGAACATCGCGACGCTGATGCGCGAGACTTCGAAACGCGCCGCAAAACCGGCGAGCAGCATCAGGCCGGCGCAGGTCGCGCACGCCTTGGCGATTGCGATCGCTTCCTTGAGGCTGCCATTCCGCATGGTGAAGAGATCGAAGGCCCGGAAGATGACGATCCACAGCAGACCTGCAAGGACGATGCATTCGGCTAGCGTTTGTGGGTCGGCATTTTCAAGATTCGCCAGTAATGCGCCGTCCGGGTCGTGCAGGATGAACGCGCCGGCGAAGGCGAGCGCGAGCGCGACGAGGTCCGCGATCGCGAAGAGCACTTTTTGTTTTCTGCATTCGCCGGCAAACATCGAAAATAACTCATGCGTTGGAGGATTCGGTCTCAACGGACGGTGAAGCGTTCCGACGCTGCGCGGCGACGGGAGTCAGCGCGGCGGCCACAGTCTCAACCGTCCGGAGGACTTCCTGTCCGTTCAGATGCGGATGCATCGGCAACGACAGTGTCGTATCCGCCAGCGCTTCACTGGCCGGGAAATCACCGGATCGATAGCCGAGGTAGGCCAGCGCGGGCTGCAGATGAAGCGGAACGGGGTAGTGGATTCCGCACTCGATCTCGTTTTGCAGCAGCGCGTTGCGAATGGCGTCGCGCCGGGCGCTTCGCACGACGAACAGATGGAAACAGGATTCGGTGCCGTCGGGTTCGAGGATCGGCCGGACGTCCAGGGGCGCGAGCAACTCGCGGTACGCCGAGGCGACAACGCGGCGGCGCTCGTTCCATTCGGCGAGTTTTTCCAACTTGGCGCGTAGCACCGCCGCCTGAATCGAATCGAGTCTCGAGTTGTAGCCGCAAATTTCGTGCGCGTAGTGCGACAAGCGGCCGTGATTGCTCAGCAGCGACACGCGTTGCGCAATTTCGTCGTCATTGGTTACGACCGCGCCGCCGTCGCCCCATGCGCCAAGATTTTTGCCGGGATAGAAGCTGAAGCATCCGGCGTCGCCGAGCGTCCCGGCCATCGCCATCCCGCCGGCGGTGCGCACGCGCGCGCCATGAGCCTGGCAAGCATCTTCGACGATTTTGAGATTGAATTCGGCGGCGATTTCTTTCAGCTCGACGATCGGCGCCGGCAGGCCATACAGATGTACGGGAACGATGGCTCGGATCGCGTTGCGCTCGCCGGCTGGACGTGATTCCAGAAAGCTGCGCAGCGCGGGCACGCTCATATTTCCGGTTTCAGGATCGATATCGACGAAGCTGGGCCGCGCACCAGTTTGCACGATGGCAGCCGCGGTGGCGATGAAGGTCATCGGCACGGTGATGACTTCGTCGCCGGGACCGATATCGAGCGCGAGGAGGGCGACGCGGAGAGCGTCGGTTCCGTTGGCCACGCCGATTGCGCGCTTGACGTTCAGAAATTCGGCGAATTCACGCTCGAAGCTCTCGACTTGCTCGCCACCAACATAAGCCGTATTGGCATGGATCAGATCCAGTTCGAATCCGACGCGCTCGGCGATTTCGAGGTTTTGCGCGGCCAGATCGACGATTTTTACCTTCATTGGGACTGCCTCTCTTTCAACGCGGTTACGGGTCCGCGCAGGCGCGCGGGATGGCCCGCGACGATCGCACCGGCGGGCACGTCGCGAACAACCATCGCGCCCGCCCCGACCAGTGCGCCTGCGCCAATTTCGACTCCGCACATCACGATTGCGCCGCTTCCGATCGACGCGCCCTTCCTCACCACGGTGTGTTCCATTTTCCAGTCGTTCTCGGTCTGCAGCGCGCCGTCGGCGACGGTCGCGCGCGGATAACGATCATTGATGAAGATGACGCCGTGACCGACGAAGACTTCGTCCTCGATGGTAACGCCGGAGCAGACAAACGTGTGGCTCGAGATTTTGCATCGGCGTCCGATTTTGGCGTCGCGCTGAACTTCGACGAAGGCGCCGAGCCGGGTGTCGTCGCCAATCTCGCAGCCGTAGAGATTTATGTACGAAGCCAGCCGCACGCGTTCACCGATGCGGACGTCGTCCGCCACGCAGGTGAATTGCGGAAGCTGGCGCTGATCGGTCGCTGCACTCATCGCACAGCATCCCCGAGCGGAACCATCAAGCCGCCCCTGCGTAGTGAATAGTTGGCGGCTTCGAGCACGCTGACGACGCGGGCGCCATTGACGCCGTCGGTGTCCGGCGTCTCGCCATTTCGCATGCACTTGATGAAGTGCTCGCACTCGCAATACAGCGGCTCCTTTTCCTCGATGCGGGGAATTTGGATGTCGCCGTAGCGATACGAGAACTGGAATTCGCCGTAAGTGTCGTAATACTTTTGCGCGGTGACGCCCTTGTCGTAGATGCGGATTTTTTCCTGCGGCGCGGTGTCGTCGTAGACCAGCATCTTGCGCGAACCGACCACCGTGGTGCGCCGAATCTTGTCGGGATCGAGCCAGCTCACGTGGATGAACGCGATGACGTTGCGCTCGAAGCGCAGGGTCAGCATCGCGACGTCCTCGACGCCGTGGCCGTAGTGGCTTTCGCCCTGGCAGCTCACCGCTTCGGGCAGGCGGCCGCCCATCAGGTTCAGAATGATCGAGATGTCGTGGGTCGCGAGGTCCCAGGTCACGTTGACGTCGCGCTGGAAGAGCCCGAGATTGGCGCGCACGGAGCTGATGTAGAATACGTCGCCGAGCTCGCCGGAGCTGATGATGTCGTGCATCTTGAGCACCGGCGCGCTGTACTCGAAGGTGTGCCCGACCATGAGGACGAGCTTTCGTTCGCGCGCGATCTTCACCAGTTCATCGGCATCTTCGGTAGAGGTCGCCAGCGGCTTCTCGACCAGCACTGATTTGCCGGCTTCGAGCGCGCGCCGCGCCATTGCGTAGTGAGTGCCGACGGGAGTCGCGACCACGATGCCTTCTATGTCGGAGTCGTTTAGCAAGTCTTCGAAGCGGCTGGTGGTTTCGAGGTCCGAGTAAAGTTGGCTGACGTGGGCTCGCCGGTTTTGATCGAGATCGCACGCGACGATTCGCCGCGCGGACTGAGTCTGATGGAGATTGCGGACCCAGTTGGGACCCCAATAGCCAAGACCAACGACGCCCACTCCGCGCAGTTGCCCGCGCGGTTCTCGCACCGCGGCGACGGGGCCGACAGGGCGGAGGTTGGGGGTTAAGTTGGGACGTTCGATCTCGATGGCGCCATTGGAACTCTCCATTTTGAAGGAGCCATTCGTATGCCCATTTTTTGAGACGCCATTGCGATGGCCGTTTTGAGTCAACACCGGTTTATCCTCGTCGATTGTGATGAAGTCATTCATGCTTGCAGGTCCTGTGATGAGGGAGCTCGCAACCGCGACGGTCGCGCATTCATGATCACGCCTGCGACCGTCCTATCGGCGACGCGTAGTGCGGCTGCGGTGGTCGCAAGCTCCTTGCGTTCGGTTTGTCCATAGCGAACCACCAACAAGATCGGATCGGTGGGCCGCATCAGCGGAAGCATCCGCGGATCGAGCCGCGCCACGCCGAGATCGATCACGGCGGCGGGAAACGTATTGAGCACGCCCGCCAGTTCCGCGATCGCGGCTTCGCGCTGATCGTCGTTTCCCTGCATGCAGCAGGTCGCCAGCGTCAGTCTTGGCCATCCGGTCGTGCGAAGTTGCAGCGAACCGTCCAGGGTGATCTGTGAGACAGTCCGCTCGGCCGGCGACATCACGCCGTGCAAACTTGGACTCTGAAGGTTCGCGTCCACCAGGATCGTGCGCATCGAGAGCCGCTGGCTGAGATCCATCGCCAGCGCGGCGGCGATCGAGGATGCACCGTCGCGCGGACGACATCCCGAAACGGCGATCCGGCAGGATTTTTCCACCGCCGCGGTCGGCGCAATTCTTTCGCTCAGTTGACGAATTGCGTCTTGCCGCGCCAGCGCTCCCGGCAAGTCGCGCGGCAGCGGTTCGGGCAGAAGAGTATCGATCGCGTCCGTCCTCGGCGCGATGTCTTGCGAAGGACGCTCGACCAGTTCTCGCGTTTTCGGTACCAGCTTCGCCCGCGGTCGGGGCGACGGAATAGGTTCTCGGACAGCGGCCGCGTTGCGGTTGATTAAGTCGTAGTATTTACTCACCGTAGTTCTCTCGCTTGGTCGTTGATTTGGTGGATGGCAAGTAGATTGTCTCGCCAACGTAGAGGATATTTGGATTGCGTATCTGCGGATTGGCCCTAATCAATTCCCCAGCCCGATCTTTGGAGCCGAGATATTTGGCCGCCAGGTCGTGGAACGTGTCTCCACGGTGAATCTGAACTGTCGTGAAGTCCGGCACATTCGGCGAATCAGTCGAGTCGCTCGGCTTCGCAGTGACAGATGCGTTGGCGATTGATGCCGTATAGCCAAGTGCCGCCGCAGTCTCGTCGCGGGACACAGGACTTGCAGTCGCGGAGTTGGCAATCAGCCTAGCTGTGCGAGTGAACGCGCCCGCCAATTTGTTCACCGTTGGGATAGAAACGCTGCCAAGGCCAATGACGGCGACCGCCGCGCATGCACCGGCGGCGCGTATCAATGATCGACGCGGGTGAATCGCGGACTCCGTGCTTCGCGATTCGGTGGCGTGCTGGACAAGTCCGGATGGCCGGACGATGCTCTCGAAGTCTTTCACGACTTCTCGCGCGATGTGCCCCGTCACCTTGCTCGCGTCTTTCGAATACGCGAGCAGCAAGGCGTTGTGACATAGGACATTGAGGCGTCTGGGAATTCCGGCTGCCGCTTTGACGAGAACCCGCAATGCTTTGGGTTCAAAGATCTGCGACGTTCCGTGTTGCGCCTCAAGCCGGCAGTTGACGTAAGCGACACTCTCAACCGGGCTTAGCGGAAGCAGACGCACCTTGGTCGAGATTCGCTCCCGCAACTGGCGCAGATCGTGGGCCGCCAGCCGATCGAGCAGCTCGGGTTGTCCCATCAGGACAATCTGGAGCGCGCGGTCCTGCGAACCGACATGGTTAGTGAGCAGGCGAAGATCCTCCAGGGTCTCATCGCTAAGGTCCTGCGCTTCGTCGATTGCGATCGCGGCGAGGTGACCTTCTGGCTGATTGGCGATCGCGCGCTCGAGTTCCTGGATCAATTCCAGCTTGCCGCGTTCGTCGCTTGTCACGCCCAGCTGCGGCAGCACGACGCGCATGATTTCCTGGAAGCTGAGCCTCGGGTTGGTTACGCAGGCAAGGTGAAGGTTCCGGAGGCGGCGCGCTAAGACCGCGTTCAGCAGCGTGGTTTTGCCGGTGCCAGTCTCGCCCACCAGCAGCATGAATCCGCATTGATCGTGGATCAGCGCCCATTCCAGGGCGGCAAGGCATTCGCGATGAGCGCTGCCCAGGTAAAGAACCGCCGCCGAGGGTGAGAAGCGAAACGGCGGTCCATCGAGTCCGAAGTGCCGACAGTACATCGCTGTTACATCCGGTCATTCAAGACTGCGACAATCGGCAGTCCGGTTAGATCGCTTACGACGCCAGACGAGTAAATTTTCGAGTCGCTTTACTCCGCCCAGTAGGCCGCCGCGCCCGCAAACAAGGATGCGAGTACCAGGCCGACGGCCAGGTTCAGCGGAACGCTGGGAAACGACGGTATGACGGGAACGATCGGCGGCTGCGCGACGCTAACGTTAAGAATCTTGTTACTGCTGAGCTCTTCCGACGCGCGCGCCTCTTCCTGCTTGCGAACGTAAGCCAGGTACGCATCCGAATCGGTGGACGCCTGGCGCTGCAGCCGCTGCATCTCGACGCCATTGGTTATGAGTGCCGACAGTTGCTGGTTGGCGGTGTCGATTTGCTTGTCGAGCTCGTCGTGAGTTGCTTTTCCGGAAGCCTCGGCGGTGTTCGCCGTCTTGAGATCGGTCTGCATCGTGATCCAGACCGGATTCACGTCGGTGAGCTGTTCGTTGACCTCGAGATTATTCTCGGTGTCGAGGATTTTCTCCTCCGAGGCCAGCTTCGCGTCGATTTCCTTGATTCGCTGGCTACCCGGCTGGTAGCGGGTGAGCAACTCGGCTCTCTCGGCGCGCAGTTTCATAACCTGCGGCTTCAATTGTTGCAGCGCGAGATTCTGCTCGGAGCGGCTCTCCTTCTGAATCCGCTGCGGCGTGCCGCCTAGCTGCGATTGGAGGGCCGCGATCTGCTGCTGGGTTCCTGAAACCTGCGCATCGGTTTTGGCAGCGGTACTTTGCAGATCGGAAATTCGCGCTATTAGAACGCGCTTTTGTTCGTCGAGGTTGCCGATACCGGTCTTGAGCTGATAATCGCGAAGCTGTGCTTCCGACTTTTCGAGCCGATCTTTCAGAAGCTGAGTCTGCTGCTCGTAGAACTTCTCGGCCTGCGGGTCATGCGACAAGCTTGCGTGAAATTCCAGGTACCTGCTCATCAGGCGGTCCAGGAAGTCTTTCGTCCAACGACGGTCGTGCGAATGGTATTCGACGTCGATGATATTCGAGCGTTTGACTACCGACGCATCCAGGTTGCGCTCGATATCCATCGCCCACGCGTCCCTCGGCGTCAGATTGGGAATATCGTGCATCACGTGGTAGCCCTCGAGCGGGAGGCGCAGGACGCCTTTGACGGCGGCCATTGCCAGCCCCGACTTGCGCGCATATGCCGGAGGAACGGGAAGGTCTTCCAGCGCAAGGCGGATCAGGTACAGGCTGGTAATCAATTCCCGCTCGGAATTGAGGTCCTGTTCGCTTACTGGATTGCTGACCGCGGAGGGATTTTGCGGACTGTTGCCCTGCAGGTCTGGCGACACCAGCAGCTGAGCACGATTGTCCTGCACCAGCACCTGGCAGTTCGACAGATAGACGGGCGGCCATAGCAGCGTTCCGGCCGCTACGACGCCGAAGACAATCAGCCCCGCAACCAAGGCAACGCGGCGGCGCCGATAGGCGATTTCAATCCAGTCTCTGTAGTTATTCGATAACATGGTCTATCCACCGCAAATGAAACTCATCTGACTAGAAGGTCGGAGAAATGTACGGTTCCACCGGCAACACGTCCCTTATGTGCTGCTTCACCCACAGGTCGGCGTTCGCGATTCCGCTCTTCGGCACCACGACCACATCGTGGGACATCAACGCTATGTCGTTGCCAGTGCCGGGTTCTTTGATCGCTGACGCCAGATCGACTTTCGATCCTTCCGCCTGTCCGCACGCGTCGCGTCTAATGAGGACCGTTTTGTGCGGGTCAGAATTGTCGGTCACACCGCCGGCCAGCGCCAACGCCTCCACCGCCGTCATGCCAGGTTGAAGCGGAAAGGCGCCCGGTTTCGCCACCTCGCCCTCTACGAAGATCTGTCTGCCCGGCAGGTTACGGAGATGTACTACCGCGCCCGGGCTGCGCAGCTCGCTCGTGTAAGCCTTGTCGATCGAGGAGGCCAGTTGATCAGGCGTCAAACCGGCGGCCTGGACCGGACCAACCAGGCGCAGCACGACCTTTCCGTCCGGATCGACAGTGACGTTGTCGTTGAATTCAGAGTTCATATAGAAGTCGAGCGAGAGCTGATCGCCGCGCTGGATCTTATAGTCGGAATCCTGCGCCGCGCTTTCCTGGATGCTGGCGTTGGCCTGGCACTGCTCGGCCGACATCCGGCCGGGAGCCATAGCTTGCCGCTCGCTCTCGGCCTGCGAGCTTTTAGCGGAACAGCCGCCGACCGCGACGGCCATCACCATCGCGCAGACGGCCAGCGTAGGGTGATTTGAAATCCTGCTTCGATTTCGGCGTTCCGTTATCATGACTAAACGCAACCTCGCAGTTCTATTCGAGTTCGGCTCTCGCTATTCGATCAACCCCGCCCTGACTTAGCGCAAGCAGCCGCGCTTTCGGATAACCAATGGCAACTCGCGTGCCATCGTCGATCGATTCGAAACGGCGCGGATTTAGCCCACTCAGAAAAAAAGGGGCGCGTAACTGTGAAAGGATTACAAGGCCGGTCCAGGGTAGATCAGCCCATCAATTCAGCAAGATCAGTCTCAGTCTGAGAATTTTATTGCGATAATGGCGGGTCGTGATCAGACTGAACGCGCACGGGCCCGAGCTGTGATTGTAGTTGTTACAATTCCAGCCACAGGCCCGCCCACCTTTCGTTCCGCGACCCCACACACGATCACCGGTTTGAGTATTACAATTTTACAGAAGCCCTAGTATCCGACTCCCCTCACGGCCCCAGCGCCCCCATCCAGGTCACGTCCAAAATCAGGTTCAAATCCCCGGCATCCAAGACTGGGCTCCCGGTTTGCAGATGGACGTCAAGGCTGCTGATATTGAGATAGAGCGGGTTCACATTGCTGACGTCGTTCGAGCCCGTGGTGACGCCGGAGTAGGAGCCTTTTCCTAAGCTGCCGCCGTCGTCATTGTAATTCCAGGCGATATCACACCCGCCGGACACTTTTACCTGCCCGCCATCGAGGATGTTGTTTTTGACTGTCATCGACCCGCCAAGGCAGGTCGTGACATAGAAGGGGAAGCTGGTGTCATAACATGTATTGTTGTAGTAGGCCGCGTTGATTGGCCCTGAGTTGGCCTGAAGGCCGAAACACGCATAGCCCGAATACGCACCGAACGCGACGTTCTCCTGGTATATGACCGACTCAGTGAAACTCGCATCCTGTTCGGTATATAGCGCGTTGCCGTTGCAGGCCGGATAGGAGCTCCCATTGACGGTGATGGTCGATGGCATGCAGTAGGTAGTGTTGCCCTGGATCGTCACGTTCACCGAGCGTTTCATGTCGATGCAATTGTGAGAACAGCCGGGACCGACCTGGTTACCTTGCACGACCGCGCCGCCCATATCGCCGTCAACCATGATGGAGTTATGACCGCCCTCATAGTTGACGGTGTTGTTGATAATCTGAACACCGTCGGGAACATTGTAGTCGTCGTCCACGAAGGCAATTCCTTCATTGTATCCGTAGTTATCGTCGTCTGTGCCAAAGCCGCTCGCTCCGGGATAGGCGCCATATCCATTGTTGTGGACATAGTTGTTGGTGATCGAGATTCCCACCTGGTGCAGGTCGGAGAAGATGATTCCGCCGCGGGTCGCGTTGCGCACCTCAAAGCCGGTGACGGTAACATAGTTACTGGCGTTCTCATCACCGTTTTGACCGTAGGCATCTTCAATTCCGTATAGCCGCGTCGAACCGCCGTCGATGACTGGGCGGCCGGTTCCATAACTGCCAAAGGTGATGGGTAGAGAAGAACTCGCACCATTGACGCCCGAGATGTCCAACTGCTCTTCCCAAACATCGCCGCCATTGAAGAGCACACAGGCGCCGGGCTCTAGCGAGGCCTCGATGGCCTCCACATGGGCGATGGTCTTCCAGGGTGCGCTGGGAGAGGTGCCGCTGTTGGAGTTGTTTCCGGCAGCCGCAACGTAGTAGGCGGTTCCCTTACAGGCCCCGGGCGCTGGCGTCGGAGTGGAGGTGGGCGTCACCGTCGGAGTGGAAGTGCGCGATGCCGTCGGAGTGGAGGTGGGCGTTATCGTCGGAGTGGAGGTGGGCTTCGCCGTCGGAGTGGAGGTGGGCGTCACCGTCGGAGTGGAGGTGGGCGCCACCGTAGAAGTGGAGGTGGGCGCCACCGTCGAAGTGGAGGTGGGCGTTACCGTCGGAG
>JBAWCX010000317.1:0-17203 GCA_049590495.1 Binatus sp. (SeqCode) | reverse complement strand
GCGTAAGCCGCTGCTGAATAGACCGTCGAAAGTAAACTGCCAGGTCTTCCATCGGTAGGCGGCGCCGCCTGAAGCACCCACCAGCGGAGTGTGGTCGAGCACGATGAAGTGGTGGTCGATGTACTGAAGCTGGGGAAGCGGGGGGAAATTGTACTGTCCGGTAGCGACGCCGCGGACCTCTTCGCGGGCCACGTATGAAGACACTCGCAAAGTCAGATTGGGGAGATTGTAAGTGATCGAGTTTTCGAGTCCGGCGCCGTAGCCTCTGACGTAGTTGAACGGCGCATCGATGGGAACAAAACCAAACTGGCCTTCATCTATATAATGGCGATCCATCCGGAAGTAACCGTCCTGCGACAGAGCCAGCTGCGGCGTGATCTGATGGGTGTAGCCGACGTCCCAAGTGTAGTCGGTTTCGGCGTCGAGGCTGGTGTTCAGAGGGATGCCCGGGCCGACACCGCCAGTGGTGTGATTCAGCGCGGCGATACCCGGCGAAATGCCCTGGAAGTTCGGAATTTGGAAGCTGCGCGCGAAGCCGGCATGGATAGTGGTGTCGCGACGGGGCTTATAGACAAAATTTATCGTGGGGCTGAACTGGCTGTCGTTAACGAGGCCGCTTACCCGGTCCCATCGCGATCCGAAGTTGACGCTTAACTTTTCGTTCAACTGCCAGGTGTCCTGAAGATATATGCCATAGACCAGATTGACCTTATTGAGATCCGTGGTGATCGAGATTGGAACGGTTAAAGCTGTGCCACCCTTATGCGTAAAGACCTGCGAAGTATTGTCCGCTTCAACTCCATACTCTCCGAAATAATATCCTCCCCGGAATGTCTGATCGTTCCAATGATAAGTAAGATTGCCCTGCGCCGCATTTGAAAAGTCGCTGTCGGATACTTTCGGAGCTATACCCTGGTATATGAGATCGCTTATCGGATCGGGATTAAAGTTTTCGCGGTTGTAGCGCATCGTGTAGGCGAGCTGGTAGTCGGCATTCGGTCCGAGCGCGCCGTTCAAAGCGAGGACACCGTAGTAGTCCTGCTGATCCAGGGTCGAATCGATGTCGGTGGATGGGAAATCGGCGGGATTGACGCCGCTTAGCTTGAACTCCGGCGTTTCGCCGAGCACATTGGGGAACTGATTGGTGGCTACGGTCATTCCGGTGATCAGGCTCAGCTGCGTGGTCGGACTTATCGAGTAGGTGAGATAAGCGAACCCTTGCCCCTGATTGGTGCCGTCGTGTATCGGATCCGGGCCGCGAGTCGCGGAGCTGAGGCCCAGATTGGAGTGCGTGTAGACGCCCGTCAGATAGTAACTGAAGTTTCCGCTGCAGCCGCCAAGCTGGAAACTGGGCTGAACGGTATCGCGCTGCCCGCCGTAGATTGTGAACTCGTTGTGCGCGTCATCGCATCCGTTCTTGGTTCTGATTTCAATTACGCCTGAGGTCCGATAGCCGTACTCGGCCGGCAGCACGCCATCGATAAGACTTACGCTCTTAACGAAATATGAGTTCAACAACTGTGTGAAGGTCGGATCGTTGTTGATGTCCAGTGGCAACAGAATCCCGTTCATCTGGTACTGGATGCCTGCATGCTCGCCGCGGATATGAATCTCCTGGTTCTGATCGAGCGCCACCCCCGGCATCTGCAACAGCACCTGATTGAGCGGAGTAGCTTCGCCCTGAGGAAGATTGCTGATGTCGCTTGACGTCATCGTATATTTGCCGGCGCCGCTGAGAGTCAGACCATTCTGCGCACTGATCCGGGCGGCGCTCACTTGCATTGTAAGTGCCTGCTCCGATTCCACGACCAGATCGATGGGTTTCGCCGCCTGCGCCGGTAAAACTACGACGCGTTCCGCGTCTCGATAAGCTTTCTTCTTGACCACCAAATCGTAGGCGCCTGCTCCCTTTACCGAAAACCCGAACGTTCCTTGTTTCCGAGTCAGTGTGTGCGCTATGGCCTTGCCATCGAAGGCGCGAAAGGTCACTGCGGCATCCGCGAGCGGCTGGCCGAGCGCATCTCTTACTGTTCCAGTGAGGAGCGACGATTGCGCGGCCTCCTGGCCGGATCGCGCGACCGCGCTATGTAGCATCATGAGGAGCGCTAGCATCAGTACAGCGCAAAGTTGCGCGCCACGCGATCGAGACTTGGACCGTACGCGCTCGAATAGAAAGTGGTCACTACATAGACTCAAGGAAGATCACCCTTCCGCCATTCGGTCAATACGGTGTCCAGATTGGACCGGTGCCGAATAGGTGATCGACGATACCTAGTTGGTAGGCGAGGAATAGTCCGAACCCGAAGCTCAGAAGTCCTGAGCCAGTGACAAGGCTATGATGCATCCACGTCATCCGCTGTGCTGCAACCGCGAAGGGCGTCGCAATCGCTGTGGTGATCAATCCCATCCCGACAATCGTGCCGAGGCAGAAAATCGCGAGGTAGAGCGTCGCCCACAGTGGCTGCGGAATCGCACTTAGGACCAAGAGCGCGATGGCGGCGCTGCCCGCGAGTCCATGCACCAAGCCGATGCAAAAGGAGCGTAACAGCGGCCGCCGTATCGCAAACGACGACAACGCGCCGGCAGGCAGGCTGTGCTCATGATGCAGCGCTACCTGCTCTGGGCCGTGGTGCTCACTGGAGTCGGGATGAACGTGCGGATGTCGATGCGATCCAAAGTCATGACCGTGTGCGTGATAATGAACTACTAACCGCTGATCGACGGCATGCGGCGTCCGCGAGATGCGCCTCACGACTAGTTGGACGAAACTTGCAAAAGCGCCGACACCAAGCAGAATCAGTACGATAGCAATCGCAAATTCCATCGCCAGGCCGAGCCGGATGGGGATCGCAATCTTGAAGATTATGATCGCGGCGCCCACGGCCAGCACAGTTAGCGTATGGCCTAGACCCCATACAATGCCCACTTGACTCGCTGCAGTAAGGCGGCGTTCCCGACTCACGATGGTTGTGACTGCAATTACGTGGTCGGGATCAGTCGCGTGCCTCATGCCCATAAGCAATCCGAGCAATGCGATCCCCAGAGGCGCGGTCGTTTCAACATTCATTAAGTATTCCTCCGGAATGGCAGTTAGTAGTCGAGGTTAAGTTCCAATGCGAAGGACGCCAAGAGTGACCAGCGATTGCAACGTCAAGGTTACGCCGATGACAGTTATTACGGCCGAAGAGGCCAGTGGCAGCCAGCGCTGAGTAAAAGGACCTTGCGCGCCGAAACCGCTCATGAAGCGGCCCGCATAGACCATCGCCAAGCCAAGGCTGATCAACACGGCAGCTAGGCCAGCACTGAAGGCGACGATAAGAAAGAGTCCGAAAGCAACGCGGTGGAATGCGAGTGCACCCAGCAGTACCACCAGCGCGGCGGGGCAAGGTACGATACCTCCGGTTATACCCAATGCGAACAGACCGCTAAGTGACAGCTCACGGGTGACGCGAGGCATCTCATGTTCACCGTCATGAGAGCGGTCATGTCCTTCGCCATGACGATGCTCATGCTCAATCAGGTCGCTATGTGAATGAGTATCGATCTCACGAACGTGCCCACCCCACCAGGTATGGCGATGAGGCCGTGCCGCCTTGTCTGCGTGGGCATGATGGTGAGTGTGCTCAGGTGAATGGTGATGGTTATCGGCGCGATCGTGATCGTGTACGTGGCCATCACCTGCGTGGGCGTGGGGTTCAGCTGCGAGATAGCGGCGAATAAATAGTGTGAAGCCAAGTCCCGCAACGAGCAATCCCGACCCGATGCCCAGCCACGGGTAAAGTCGTTCGGGGAGGATCCATTGCGATGCGTAGAGTGTGATGATGCCGAGCGCGTACACAGAAATCGTATGCGACGCGGTCACGATCGCGCCGAGCAGCACCGCATGCCGAGCCTTACCGTGCGATCCAACCAGATAGGCTGCGACGAGAGTCTTGCCATGCCCGGGTTCAAGCGCATGAAATCCGCCCAACACGGCTGCTATAAGAGCGGCCATCGCTATGAACAGAAAATCGGTGCGTTTCGAACTGATAAGCTCGGTAAAGGCGCTGTGCGGAGTGCCTTGGCTGTTTGCCTTGAGTATCACGCTGGGAGACGCGATGCCGCTAGTAGCCAGCCATACAGAACCCGCCTGGAGTTCCGACTTGTCGCCAGCATGAATACCGATGGGCGCAGCTTTGATAGAGATCGAAGCTTCAAGCGTTTGGGGCGGGCTATGCAACATGTCAGTTGGATAGTTAGTCAGTTCCAGGCTCCTATCGCTGGCCGGAACCGAACTGCTGACTAATGCCGCTCCGGATCCGTTCACGGCGACTATCTCTTTCCAACCCGCGCGGCCCGGATAGTTATAGTCGCGGTATCGAAGTAAAACTGGCGAGTCTTTCAGATCGCTTGGAAGGGTGGCTAAATAGACGAAGGCCATCTTCATTGTCGGCAGACCGCCCGCACCAGGTGGGAAAATTGCCTGTCGTGAGACTGTTCGCAGCATAAGAGGCTCTCCGTCGACCTGCAGAGTAAGTCCGTTCCTTAGAACTTCTGATTCACGCTGAAGATACGGCACCAGACTTGGATCACCCGCTTTCGGGGCAACCGCGCTCTCCTGCATTTGCTGGAAGGTCGGAATTTCTGCCATGTCGATGAGGTAATCGACTTCGATCGCATGCTCTCCGGGAACGATCTTCGAGTAATGATTGATGCTGAAATTGCCCATCGGATGGGCGAAGGTTGCAGGCGCCATTGAAAGGAACGCGAGCAGGGCTATCGCGCTCGCGACCAAAAGAGACTTAACGGCGCGCATCAGCGTTCACCTCTGCGTATTGTTTCGCATGCTCCTTGTTGAGCGTCGCGTACTCGCTTGCTGCTACTTCATCGAGAAGTGGTTGGAAGTGAGGATTGATTGCAAGCGCCTGTCTTAGATTTGAGCGAGCCTTGTTGGTCTGACCGACCGCTCGGTAGATCATCCCGGCATGAAAATAGAGGCGAGCGTCCGTGGTCCGAAACCTGAGCGCCGCGACAATATGAGGCAGCGCCTTGGTGGCTTGGCCGTCGCGGTAGAGGGCCCAGGCAAGCGCATCTTCGCCGTAAATGTCTTTGCGGATCGCGTACTCTCCTGCTGCGAGTTCTACAGCTTGCTTATGGTTGATGTCATGATCCGCGTAATAGTCGACCAGCACGCGATTGTAGAGGACTTGATTGAGCACGTTGAGGCGGGCGATGAATTCAACCAATTGGCGCTGTAGTTCGGCATCGGGTTGGCGGCCCATTTTCGTATAGATGTCGGCAAGCGCCACTGCATATTCGGGAAGGGGAATTACGGCGATCGCGCGCCGATAATAGTCTGTGGCCTCCGGGAGCCGGCCCTGCGCTGCGCGCACCCGGCCTAAAGTTGCCAGAGCTAGATGATAATCAGGGTAGGTCTTGAGCGCCGCCTGGCCCTGCTGGTCCGCGTCGTCGAGCCTGCCCATTAAAAAGTAGTCTTGGGCCAGAGTGGTCTGCGCCCACGCGATTCCCTCTGGGGGTTCGCCGACTTGTTGGCCGGCTGCGATCGCACGTTTCTGGTCCGCGATTGCCAACCTATTGTCTCCACGGATCGTCTCGAGACCAGAGCGACGGCTATAGCTATAAAGATCGCCCTTGAGGGCGATCATTCGCGCATAGGTCTGATTGGCTTCCGCATAGGCGCCCGTTTCGAGCTGGGAATCGCCAAGCACACCGTAAGCGTAAGAGTCGTTTGCATCGAGCAGGATAGACTGACGTGCCTCGCTAGCGGCGCCGGCGAAGTCATGCAGCGAGTAAAGAACAAAAGCCAGATGACGATGTGCGGGTTCCAGGGATGGCAGCAGTTTGATTGCTTCGCGCAAAGAGTTCCCAGCAAGGTTGAAATAGGTTATGTCACCGGTTTGGCGTCCCTTTTGCACGTAGAGGTCGCCCAAGCGATAGTAGATCTCCGGGTTGGGCTGATGCTTCAAAATCCGCTGCATCAGCGAGATGTCGCGGTCGAGACTTGCCTCGCTCGCCAGCGACATAGTGGTGGAAAATAAGAGCAGCACCAGTATCAGCACCGCTGAACAGACCCGCAACGTACCCGAGGTCGTTATTGCGCTGTGCCTCGGCAAGGTGTTGCTCCGTTTTTGCTCGAAGAGGTTAAGATCGCTTTCTGCCGCCTGCCGGTTGGGGCAATCAGCTTCCGCAAACCGGATAACTGATTGCCCCATCATCGCACCGTTGGGGTTAGTCCCCACCCGATTGCGCACCATTGACTGGCAGGCCGTTGTTGTCGGGCACTGGGCCGTTCGGCGAGCCACCAAGCGGTGTCTTCAAGTATGGAAATGCATCGTTGAAGAACGTCGCATCTACGAAGGCGCCGTCGGTAAATGGAAGCGCGCCCGAGGGAGCCTGGCTAGGCATTCCGAAACCGAAGGTGCCGGCCTTGATGAGTACACCCATCGCTACATCAAGGGTGATGTCGACAGCGTCATCGCCTGGTCGGCGGCCATTGGGATATCCGGCCAAATCGCCGCCTAACGCGCCTAGACGGCTCTGTGTTGCCGCCGCCGTAACCGCAGTGCTCGTATTAAGGCGGAGCATTTCCGAGGGCACCACGTTCGGCGGCTGGTTGATACCTTTCAAGCCGGTCAGGAAAGTCGCGACTAGATCGCTGCGCGGGAACAGTGTTGGAGCGGTGAACTGGGAGAAGAGCGACTGAATGAACGTCGGCACAAATGGAGTAGTCACGTAGGTGAGAAACTGTGCATCATCCACGGGCTGGCTGGAATTGAACTTGTCTTTGTCGGGTAAGCCGATAATCAACTCATTGACGAGCGGCATCCCAAGGCGCGAGACCTGAACAATCTCCTTGCTGTCTTCTTGCATAGGGCTGCCAGACTTGCTGTGCTTGGGGTCCGCAACCAGCGTGCGCGTCTCCGGCACACTCGCGGTGGTCCATCCGCCGATGATTGGCTGCGTCGTGCTCTCAACCAGGCAGGCACTAGGGACTTCCATTTCGAGCGAGGTTACGTTTTTGGCCGCCAGCGCGTCGGTCGCCTCATTGGGTTGCCCAACCGGGTTGGAAACGTTGACAAGGTCGAAAGTCTCGCCGAGGTTGACTACAAACGGATCTTTACGCTGACCGACAAAGAGCTTACCCTCTGTAGCGCAGTTCGGGATCTTGACGTTGTAAATGAATTGATCGGCGTAGGTCTCGTACTCGGCGGGACTGCCAAAAGTCTTTTGACCAATGTTGTCGGTCGGCTTGGTAAAGGTGGTCGAGCCGTTGGCGGCGTTGGTAAGAAACGACGAATTCGATCCTTTGCCAGTCGTCGTGATCTCTTCGACTGTATAGGTTTCGAGCACATTCGAGTTAGCCGTATTGCCGACCCCAATCTCGCCGGTGTTTACCAAGGGCACTTTGATGTTCATGCCGTTCACGGGAAGTGTTAAGGCCTGGATCGTGTTAGTGAAGTGAAATCGAAAAATGACCTGAGGCAGCGCGTTACCGTTGTTGTCGATGTTGATGTCATACAGCGCCTCAGGATCCATGGTGTAATAGTTCGGTCCGGCGAACGGATCTTCGAGAGGCTGGTAGTCGGCCACGATTGTCACAAATCCTGCGCGGCCCGGCTCGTAACTGTTGAACATGTAGAAGTCGGTGCCATCCGTCTTCGGCATGGTGGTGATTAGCGGCGCTTCGCGATGGCTGGATGCATGGGCCGCCAGCGGAACTGAAACCACCGAGACGAAGACGCCGGCGACAAAGCCTAGCGCCTTGACGATGCCTGTGAGAGAAACCCTCGTTTGCATGAAATACTCCTGTTTAGGCGTATAAGTCGCGGAAGCGAGCGACTCGCGTACGCAGTTTCGTTAAAACTTCCCATCGATGTCGATTGCTTGCAGATATACGTTGGCCACGAGCGATTGGATTTCGAGCATCAGTTTGCGTGGCGCTTGAACATCCAAATCTCAATCGCCCGCGTAGGTCATGGCACAAGGCCGCAGGAATCACTCCTGCGAGTTAACCAAAGAGAGAGTGTGTGTCATGAAGAGTTTCATTCGAGGATTGTCGGTTGGATTGATCGGGCTCGCGCTCGCAACGGTTGCGATGGCGACCACGAATCCCGTGGTCGGCGGGAGGGAGATGTTCCCGCAGAAGAACATCATTCAGAATGCGGTAAATTCGGCCGACCACACCACGCTGGTCGCCGCGGTCAAGGCGGCGGGCCTGGTCGAAACGCTGGAAAGCCCGGGACCCTTCACTGTCTTCGCGCCGACCAACAGCGCTTTCGACAAGTTGCCTGCGGGAACCGTGCAGACCCTACTCAAACCCGAGAACAAGGCGGAACTGGTTAAAGTGCTCACCTACCACGTGGTTCCCGGCCGACTTACTACGTTCGACCTGAAGAAGCAGATCGAGGCTGGCGGCGGTCAGGCGACGCTCAAGACCGTGAACGGTGAAACCCTTACCGCGCGCGAAGAGGGCGGCGATATCGTGCTGGTCGACGAAAAGGGCGACTCGTCACGGATCACGATCGCAAACGTGATGCAGTCCAACGGCGTGATCCAAGTGGTCGATACCGTCGTGCTGCCGAACTAACTTCCCTTCATCTGGCAGGCGGCGTGCGATGCGCCGCCTGCCTTTCTTTTGGGCAACGATCGTAAAAGTTTTCGCAGGTGAGATCCAAACGTCCGCCTCATTCGTAGATCATTATTTATAGGAGCGATCTACGTTCACGTCGCAGCAAAAAAGACTCATTGCCTCTGCGATCAACCGCGTGCTAACTGTTCGCGACATGCCACAGGATCCACCACCTGCGGCGCCACCACCCGGAGAGGAAGTCTGGAACGGCCTCGTAGAGAGGGCGGCTAGCGGAGACCAATCGGCGATGGCGGAGTTGTACGACGCCAGCAGCGCGCTGGTCTTCGGGCTCGCCGTGCGCATTCTTGGGGACCGCAACGCCGCGGAAGATGCGGCGGTCGAAGTGTACGCCCAAGCCTGGCGGGACGCTTCCAGCTTCGATGCCCGTCGTGGAAGTGCGCGAGCATGGTTGCTGACGCTGGCGCGCAGTCGGGCGATCGATATCCTCCGATCGCGAAGGCGCGAGCCCACAAGCTACCCGCTCGAGGCTGCCAGTGAGGTGCATTCTGGCGGGCCCGGTCCCGAGGAGCAGAGTTCCGAACTTCAACGCCGGAACTACGTTCGCACCGCTATCGATAGTTTGCGCCCCGAACAGCGCGAGGCGATCGAACTGGCGTACTTTTCCGATTTCAGCCATAGTGAAATCGCATCGAAACTAGAGCAGCCGTTAGGTACAATCAAAACCCGAATCCGGTTGGGAATGATGGCTTTGCGCGAACTTCTTCAACACCTGGCTGCCGCTCCTGTAGCGGGTGCGAGCCGAGAGAGTGAACGATGAGATCGCTTCATTCAATCGACGAAGCCCGCGATGGTGCAGCGCTTTATGTAGTCGGCGCGCTGTCTGGCGAAGAAGCGCGCGAGTTCGAGGCGCATCTGAAACAGGGATGCGAGGTGTGCGCTGCCGAAGTGAAAGCATTCTCTCGCGTTTCCGACGAGCTTATCGGGGCGGTGTCGCCGCAGGCGCCGAGCGCGAAGTTGCGCGAGCGAGTCCTCGATAAAATCGCGAGCGAAGTCCGCGCCGGCCATTCGGCGACGATCGACAAGAACGGTATGCGCTTCATGCTTTCGAATCTGATGCCCTGGGAAGGAAGCGCTATCAAAGGTATCGAGACCAAGGTGTTGTTCCGCGATGCAGCGAAAGGAATGGTAACGGTACTGATTCGGATGGCCCCCGGTACCAGCGCTCCGCGCCATCGCCATGCGGAAGTCGAAGAGTCATACGTGCTCGAAGGCGACGTGACGATTTCGGGAGTCGAGATGAAACCGGGCGACTACTGCCGCGCCGGACCCGGCAGCGTTCACACCGGCATAAGCACCCGCAGCGGATGCCAGTTCATCACGATCGCGTCTGAGCTCAACGAGTTGCTCGATTAGCACAAGGGCATAGCCGACTCGTCAATTTCGCGCTCGAAATTCAGTTGTTGAATTTCGAGGGAGTAGGGCATCAGCTCGATTCTCGACAGAGAGAACCGAGCATAAGTCTGCTGTTGCCGGCCTAATCTGAGATTCTCCGGTGCCCTTAGTTCGAACAAAATCCACAACATGCGGAGTATTTTCGCGGCAGTTTCTCATCCAGTTGGCGCCAGGATTGTTGCTAAAAGGCCGACAGAATGCGTCCTGATGAGCCGCAGAGGTTGTCGTAGTAAGTGCAATCACTCGGTATTGCACTTGCCGGAAGTTGCAACGCTAGGTTTTGGGTCGGAACCCGCTGAGCGGGGGATCCCGCGAGGAGCCTGCGCCGCGCGGCTCCGACACCAGGCCAGGACGATGAACACGTTCTCGAAAGCATCCTCGGTTACGGCGAAACACGGATCTGCGAATTGGTGTTCTGGTGCACTCGGTTGGCCTCGTCAATCCGGCGTCCTTCGCGCGACGTACTTGAAATAGAAGCCGAGTGATGATGGTTGCCGACAACAGGAACTCCGATGAAGCGCTCGTGTCTGCCATGGCCGCCGGCGATCAGGATGCGCTAGCAACGCTGAACCAGCGGTACGGTCGCGCGCTCTGCGCAGTCGCCGATAGAATTCTGCGCGACAAGGCTGACGCCGAAGAAGTCGCGGCGGATGTCTTGTGGCAACTCTGGCGCGATGCGTCGCGATTCGATCGCGGTCGTGGCTCCGTTGGCGCGTGGATTATGATGACGGTACGAAGCCGAGCGATCGATCGACTGCGTGCACGCAAAGTTCGCGAGCATCGCGGCGACAATGCAGCCGAAGTCACAGTCGCTCATGATCCATCAAACGAAATTCACAGCGCCGAGCAGTGTCGCAAAGTGGAACTCGCACTCGCAACCTTGAACAACGGCGAACGCGACTTGCTGAGACTGGCGTATTTCTCCGATCTCTCGCAATCAGAGATCGCCGAGCGCACCAGTCTGCCGCTCGGCACCGTAAAGAGCAGGATGCGCACTGGGTTGACCAGGCTTCGGGACGCACTCCAAGGGAGTGTCGAGTAGCGGAGATGGACCACGCGGAAATCAAAGACCTGATCCCGCTCAACGCAGTCTCACGGCTCGAAGGCGAGGAAGCGCGCGCGGTTGTCGAGCATCTGGCCGCTAGATGCGAAGAGTGCGAGCGCGAGCTTGCGTCGTTCAACGAAGCGCTCGCGGCGATGGCTATTCTGGAAGGCGGCGACGATGGTCCCTCCGATCGAGTCTGGAGTCGCCTGCAAGGCCGCCTCAATGCCGAGCCGCGTGTAACAGATCGTCCGCCGCGACGGATTGAGGATCCGTCGGTCCGTGAACCCTCGCGCCGGCCCGGCCTCGCGATGCTTGGTTCAGCGGTCGCAGCCGCGGTCGCTGCGATCGTCGTCAGCTATGCCTTTTTCACTTCGCGGTTGCGCAGCGTCACTTCCGATACTTCAAATGAGATGGCGGCTCTCACCGCGCGCGTTATCGAGGTCCAGCGCAACCTCGATACCACCGGCGATCGACTTGCCGCACTTCAAGCCAAGGTCACCCAGACCACCGACCTGACCCTCGCGAGCTTGGATCCCGACGCGCGCGTGGTCCATCTGGCCGGCCTGGCCGCGGCCCCTTCTGCCGAGGGAACTGTCGCGCTGAGCGGCGAAAAGGGCACGGCGATGCTAGAGGTCAGCGGCCTTCCGCCGACACGGGGCGACAAGGTTTACGAGGTCTGGTGGATTGGCGAAAAGCAGGGCCCGCTGAAAGCGGGGTTGTTTGAACCGTCGAGTCACGGCGCTACGATCGTTTCGCTAGACCTGCCGCCGCCGGGAGAAATCCTGCTGGCCAGCGCGATCACGCTTGAGCCAAGCGGCGGAGTCGAGAAGCCGAGCGGCGCGATGTACTTGAAAGGCGATTTTCCCTCCCGCTAGCGGAGAGTCTGGGGCGCGCAATCCGATTCGGCATCGCGCCCGAATATCGGGCATGGAGCCGAACGAAACCTGTGTCTGGCGAATTGCTGATTCTTGGGGAAATCAGTAATTCGCCACACACACGTGGCCGGACTCGCGGCAGTGCGCCGCCGAAGGCGTCGACCACTCGCGCTACCTGCTGCGCCTGGCCGAGCTTGAGATGATCGACCGGGAACGGCGAACCGTCGAACGCCGGATCAAGGAGGCCAGGTTCCCAGCATTGAAGAGCCTCGACAGCTTCGACCTTACCGCCATCCCGTCGCTCAACAAGACCCTTGTGGGTACTGAAAACTCCGATAGCAGCGAAAAGTCTAGAGTTTTGAGAATCACTGCCTTAATGTCGCCGGCATGCCTAAGCCAGTCGAGCAATCGGTCATTTCGGTTGTTGCCCGCCGACTCCGTAGTCGGGCGGTTGTGGAACTAGAGAACCTGGCCCTGCGTCATCAGCTGCATGTTCTTCGCCGCCAGCGGCCGGGTCGTCTCCGGCTATTTACTTTCGACCGCTTGCTGTGGGTCTTGCTCTACCGATTGTGGCCACGCTGTTTGGGGGTGATGGTGTTGGTGAAGCCGACCACTGTCGTCCAATGGCACCGTCAGGGATTCCGACTGTTTTGGCGTTGGCGTTCGAGGCCCGGGCGGCCGTCCGTGCATCGGGAGATTCGTGATCTGATTCGGCAGATGAGCAGCTCCAATCCGCTCTGGGGTGCACCTCGGATCCATGGTGAGCTGCTCAAGCTGAGCATCGAGGTCAGCCAGGCTACGGTCGCTAAGTATATGGTCCGAAGGCGAGGTGCACCTTCCCCAACCTGGCGCACTTTCCTGCACAATCAGATCGAGGGCATCGCTGCGATCGATATGTTCGTCGTGGCGTCCGCTTCGTTCCGGCTGCTCTACGTCGTGATCATTCTGGCCCACGATCGAAGGAACATCGTACGCACGGCTGTAACAGAGCATCCTACTGCAGCCTGGCTCTCGCGTCAGGTAACCGAAGCATTCCCCTGGGACATCGCTCCGCGCTATATGCTGCGCGATCGGGATGCATCATATGGGTCGTACTTCTGCAACCGGATCGAAGCGATGGTCATCACCGAAGTCATCACGGCGCCACGCTCCCCGTGGCAGAACGCCTACGTCGAGCGCGTGATCGGTTCGATTCGCCGCGAGTGTTTGGATCACATCGTGATCTTCAACCAGCGTCATCTGCGCCACGTCCTGTCCTCGTACGTCGACTACTACCAACGCACCCGCATGCATCTCTCGCTCGACAAGGATTGCCCGCAATCCCGCCCGGTTCAGCATGGCAGCGTCGGAAGAGTCGTCGCCATCCCAAAAGTCGGTGGCTTGCATCATCGCTACGAACGTCTCGCGGCCTGATTTGCTCCGGATTCCTGCTCACCAATGTTTGCGCGGCGGCCGTACGCCGGTGTCTGAGTATCTATATATGTCGGAGAGTTTTTCGATCTCGGATCAGGCGTGAGCGCGCCTATGCTTCGGATCGCAGTTCGTCTGACTGAAGCGTATCGATTCGACGCCGATTCTCGCACTTGCTCGAATTCCGGTTCAGATGGAATTTTCAGTAGGGACAGCCATGAGGGATGCAATCCGGTCCAATATACGCAAGCTTCCGGCGAACTCTCCAGCGAATCTCTGAACGTGAAGACTGGGTGGCGGATGACGCAGTCTGATGCGAACAGCTCTCCACGTCTAATTCCCTGATCATCAGGGAAAATACAGGGAATTATCGCGATTTCGACCGTCAAGGAGGCTGTTTGAAGCCGAAAAAGCTTTGTCTTCTCTCCGTTTTTCTCTGAATTCCCTACTCGTGGGATCAGGGAATTCTGAAACGCGAACAGGGAATTATTTTGCAGGAACAGGGAATTTTCTCCGGATAGCAGGGAAACTGGGATTGCGCTTCAATATATCGTTAATCCTTGAGGGAGGTAGTTCAATTCTGTGGCATTTCCATACAAAACGATTCTCTGTCCCGTCGACTTCGATGAGAACTCTCTGGCTGCTCTTAACAAGGCCGTCGAGATCGCCCTGCACCTTGGTAGCAGCATCATCCTGGTGCACGTGCTGCCACTAATCGTTGCGCTCGGCGAAGTGCCGCCGCCGGTGGCGCTTTACGAAGATCAGGAAAAAGATTCCCAAGCGAAGCTGGCTGACATTGCGAAGCAGAAACTCGGCGGGTTGAAGCACGAAACGCATGTCTATACTGGCGACGTGATTGCCTCGATCCTAGGAGCGCAGGCCAAGCATCAGCCCGATCTGCTCGTGATAGCGACGCATGGTCGGAGAGGCCTTGCGCGCATGTTCCTCGGCAGCGTTACCGAAGCGGTGGTGCGCAAGGCGACGTGCCCGGTGTTGACGATTCGAGAGGAGATTCCGGCTGCGCATGACGGCGGCAAGAAGTGACGTCCCAGCCCTAAAGCGTCTGGAAGGAAATGTGAGCAGCAGAGATGCACGCTGCTTCAGGGTGCTTGGCCGCTTCTCTTTTTCGATCAGCATTTATGCTGGCGCGATAGCATAGGTATAGTCCGCATCCGCATCTCGTAGTTAGACAATGTTGCTGGTCGGGGACCGGATGACGCGAAAGGTAGTGACCGCAAAGTATGCCGAAACGCTCGCTGGCGCGACTACCAAGATGAAGGCCGGCAATTTTCGTCGGCTGCCGGTAGTCGACTCAGGCAAGCTCGTCGGAATCGTGAGCGAGTTCGACTTGAAACGCTATGCGGACACGCTTGACTCGACTCGAATCGAAAAGCGTGATGACGCGCGATCCTATCACCGTGATGCCTTCGGAAACTCTGGAACATGCGGCCAGCCTGATGCGACGGCACAACGTCCGCGCCCTTCCCGTTATTCACGGGGGCAAAGTCGTCGGCATCGTTACGGCAAAAGACCTCATGATGCCTGAGCCGTGTTCCGCTCCTCGGTTGGGATCTGCGCACCCGCCGCTGAAGCGCGCATTGCGGCTACCTTTTCGCAGAGATGGGCGTCTATCTTGCTTAGACTGGCTAACTAACGGGTGCCTACTTGAAAGAGGCGCGAAGCGCGCGGAACGGATGATTGCAGACACAAGACGATCCTCTGTCCCGCTCCCCCGTTCCCTTTCAGCTCTCTCTCGACATCCCGGCTAGTTTCGGCGGCTCGCTCACATCTTTATGCGAGCAATTGCCTGAGTGATGGTGGGTTTAAGTTCGTGGGAGCAAATTGAACATAACGCTACTGACCGTCGGCGCGATGGGCGATACTCAACCTTTCGTCTCTCTCGCCGCGCGGTTCAAGCAACAAGGGTATAAGGTCAAACTTGCGGCGCGGCCCGATTTCGCCGATCTCGCGGCGTCGTACGGCATCGAGTTCGCCCCGCTGGGGAATCCATACAAGTCGTTGCTGCGCAACCAGGAAGTGGCGACGGCTATCGGATCCGGCAACATGCTCAGTATGATCATCAAACAGGCCTCCGATTCGAACCAGAGAAAGGCATTCCTGGAGGGCCTCGATACCGATGCGATACGCGCCGTGGAGGGCGCTGACGCGATCATCTACAAGAGCAGCTGGATTCCTTTTTACAGCATCGCGGAGAAACTCCGTGTCCCGTCCGCAGCCGCGATGTTCATGCCGCTTACGAGGACGTCTGGCTTCCCCAGCTTTCTTATCGGTGGTGGGAAGGAGCGCGGCGCGATGATCGATTCGCTGATTTGGCGAATCACGGAGCAATTCATCTGGCAGGTATCGCGGAATTTTGACAACAAGATGCGCCGTGAACTGCTCGGCCTTCCACGACTCCCATTCTTGGGGCCTTCCGCCCGTCAACTGGAACGCACGCCGCTCTACTATGCCTACAGTCCCACCGTGATTCCTCGTCCCGCAGATTGGCTCCAGCGCATCCACGTCACCGGGTTCTGGTTCTCCGATCCGCCGCCAGGATGGACGCCTCCGCCTGATCTCATCGCCTTTTTGGAGAGCGGACCTCCGCCTGTGTATCTAGGCTTCGGCAGCATGCCAAGCGGCAGCGCCGAGGACACGCTGAAGCTAATACTTAAGGCGCTGGAGTTGTCGCATCAGCGCGGCGTCCTGCTGTCGGGTTGGGCGGGCATCGGCGAGGATCGCGAGCTGCCGGAATATACCTTCGGTGTTGAGAGCGTTCCGCATGGCTGGCTTTTCCCTCGCATGAGCGCAGTCGTTCACCATGGAGGCGCGGGCACGACCGGTGCCGGCCTTCGCGCAGGAGTGCCGTCGATCGTCACGCCATTTGTTGCGGATCAGCCGAACTGGGCGAGGAGGGTTGAGGCGCTCGGAGTCGGACCTCGCGCGATTCCATTTCGCGAACTCACCGCCGATCTCCTCGCCGACGCAATTCGCCGAGCAACATCGGACTCCGCGATGCGTCAACGCGCGTCCGCTCTCGGCGAGCAGATTCGTTCTGAAGATGGAGTCGGCACGACCGTGGATTTGTTTATGAGCTTCTTGCGTCGCGGGACATGACTCACGTCGCTAAAGAATTCGGAATCTACGCTTGCCCTGTATGCAAGCTTCGTTTGCGCCTGGAAGAAGATGCGCTCGCTGTCGCAGCTGTTCCCAAGACACACTCGATCTAGCGACTGCCTTCGGTCAGGCAGCGGCAGTCCGCGAATTTCTCGACGGGATGGAAAGAAGAACTCGGTCGGAGCCTGTGTGTGGCGAATTGCTGATTTTTGGAGAAAACAGCAATTCGCCAGACACACGTCCACGCTTGACGCCCACGGACTCAGGAATTCGAACGCTTGGAGCTGAATTTGCCGGCAAGCTGCGGTCGCTAGCGGTGCTGGTCGCCGGGTTGACCTCTAATCTTGGAGTACTTGCACTAGTTGCGATAATTTTTCGTCAATAGCAGGTCCGACTTTAGACCTACTTTGGTCTGAGCCGGGGATCATCGGTCGAGACGCACTGCGCCTGCTTGTAGATATTGACCCAGACCTGTCTGTTCTTCGAGTTCGTCCGCCGAATGTCTCTATCCAGCACATGCTCGCATTCATCCTTGTTGCGATAGGTCGTCGGCCGCTTTAGCCATTGGGTGAGTGGTGCATTCACGTTGCCCGTCGGATAGTCGCGGCCTGTTGGCGGCAACATCAGATACCAGCCGACCAAAGCGAGCGCGGCAGCGTGGTGCGTCTTCATTCTACTTTCCCTTGAGTCTACAAGCCCAGAGAGGATCAAAGT
>JBAWCX010000316.1:0-39665 GCA_049590495.1 Binatus sp. (SeqCode) | reverse complement strand
TCTGGGTGTCCATGTTCACCCCGATCCGCCCACTGCTGGTCATCGCCGCAATCGCACTGACTACCGCAGCACTCGCCCCTCCCGTCGAAGTCGCCGTCGGCACCGCTGTCGCCGTCGCCGTCGCCGTTGGTCCGCCGCTCGCCGTCGCAGTCGCACTCCCCGTCGAGGTCCGAGTCGCCGTTGGCGTCGGACTCAACGTCGCCGTCACCGTAGCCGCCGCGGCTGTGGCAGTTGTAGTAGCCGTGGCAATCGGTGTGGCAGGCGGGCCGCTTGAGCATTCATACGCCACGACACCGCAGTCGTGGGCATCGGTCGTGCTCCATGACCAGGTGGTGCTCGTCCCAGTCGTACCCACCACACTATTGTAGGCCGCAACCAAACCCATATTCGTGACTGTAGTACTGGAAAGGATTCCGACGGAGCCGATATAGCTGTTCGTCGGACCCGCCGTGATGGAAGTGCTCGACATGTTCGCTGCGGCGAGCTCGCAGCCGGCGACGGCCCACTCGCCTGTAGTGGCAAGTGTCAAGGTGGTTCCCGTGCTTAACAAAGATGACGAACCGCTGAGCGCGTTCGCGGTCTTATCGACGGAAAGTGTGCCCGCGCCGGACAGTTGCTCGACGTTTACGATTTCAGTATCGGCTCTGGCACCTTGCGTAAATCTGATTCCCGTGGTTCCGCTTGGTACGTTGTTGCAGTAGTACTGGTAGAAGCTGAAGTTGCTGTCGCCGTCGATTGGACCCAGAGCCAACGAACAAGCGGTAGTGGTGCCGCCGACCATATCGACCGCCGAAACATCACCCGGAGTCTGGTACTCGGCGAAACTAACGACTAGATCGTTGCCCGCTATCGGCGCGGTTCTCATCGTATAAGTGACGCTGGTGCCTATACCGAGATTGGAACTTTGCTGACTGTTGATGAGTGAGGCTCCGCTGCAAGAACCGGTCGCGGTTGATGTGGGGGTCGGCGTTGCGGTCGCCGTCGCCGTAACAGTCGCGGTTGTCGTTGGCGTAACCGTCTGAGTGGCGGTCGCCGTGACGGTTGCGGTCGCTGTTATCGTTGCTGTTGCAGTTCCTGTGCGCGTTGCCGTTGCGGTTGGTGTCGGCGTCGCGGTGACCGTATCAGTAGTGGTTGCGGTCGCGGTCGGAGTGGCGGTGGCAGTATCAGTCGTAGTTGCGCTTGCGGTCGCGGTGGCCGTGGCGTTTGGCGTGGTCGTCAAAGTCGCCGTTACGGTCGGAGTCGCCGTTGTCGTTGCCGTGGTTGTCGGAGTTGTAGTTACCGTGGCTGTTTCCGACGCGCTTGCGGTGGCCGTCCGAGTCGCGGTGGCCGTATCGGTCGCCGTTGCGCTAGCGGTCGCAGTGACCGTAGCTGTGGCGGTTGCGGTCGAAGTGGCAGTTGTATTCACCGTCGCTGTCGCAGTCGGCGTCAAACTCGCCGTGACGGTCGCGGTGGGGGTAGGTGTTGATGTGGGAGGTGGATCCATGGAAGGCGTCGCGGTCGGGGTTTGAGTGGGCGTCGGGGTCGCGACTGTACCCGACTTTCTTATTTTGTGTCGACCGGACACAGTCGACGTACCCATCCCTGTCAATTGTGCGGTCAGATCGTATTCGCCCGGGACAAGTGTTCCCATGCTGACGTTCATGGCAGAAGAAGCCTGGGCTGGATGGAAAGAATTAGAGAGTACCGTCTGCCCCCTTTGGTTCCGCATTTTCAGCCGCAGTAGATACGCGCTGAACGGAACCCCGGGCGATGGTTGGATCGTGAGGCCGATCTGGACAATTTGAGACTGGCCAGGACTAAGTATTCCGTTAGACGGATAGAGGACGGACATCTGCAGCGCTGCCGGTGTCCGTTTCGTACGCTTGACAACTGACGAAGCAGGCAGGCCCTGCGCAAATGATTCGTTCGTCGAAGGGAATCCCGCAGGCGCAAAGACAACCGCCAGCACTACGGCTAGAAACGAAGCAAGCAGCTGTACAACCTTCGATCCGCGCACCCCATCGGCCCTCCCGATCTCCCCGTGCCAAACGCAGGCAAGCTATATGCCTGTCCCAGGCGAGGCACTCCCTGGTGCCGGGTGGAGCAAGCCACATGCCATTCAGCTACGGTTAGTTTTGCTTTCCTACGTTGAGTAGTAGCGGATCGACGATGTGTCACAGAGTGCTCAGAATAGAGGCGGGGTGTCAGGACTGTTGCGGAGACGCAACGCGAGTCGCAGCCCAGCACGCGATTTGAAGGCGCATTTTGCAGCTCCAAAACAACAATTGCACACACTCCTTTATGTTTTTAAAGTCTATGAATAGTAGGATAAGGCTACGGCGGCTGCTGATTGGCAATCTGTCGGTGCGGCTTGCAGATTTGGCGGTTTGGTAAGAGAGACGGCGCGCGTAAGGGGACGCGGCGATCTGAAGTCGCTGGAGGACGAGAACCGGCGGCTGAGGGCGGAGCTAGTCGAGAATTGGGGAGCAGATTTTAGACAACAACATTGGCCGCTGCAGCGCTTTCCCGTTGATCTGGATCGACGACTTCGTGAAGGTAGTCTTCCAACAGAGCGCCGGACTTTTCCCAGGTGAATTGCCGAATGAATTCGGTCCCACCTTTGCGCAAGCGACTTAGCAGTTCGGGGTTTTCAATGACGCGGCATAAATTCTCGAACATCGCGTTGCAATCCCCAGGCGAACTGAGCAGCGCCGTGAGACCGTTAATCGCGTAGTCGCGAAACCCGCCGATATTCGTACCGACAAATGCACATCCGCAGGCCATTGCCTCGGCGGGTGGGAGCGCCCAACCCTCGGAGTAGCTGGAGCCCACGTATATTGCATGCTGATTATATAAATCGCGGATCAAATCCTGGGATGGGTTTTGAAAATATTGGATCCAATTCGGTATCTCTGCTCCCCGACGATAAGGTCCGAACATACTGATGCTGATACCTGGATGACGCTCGTGCAGAAGGCGAAATACACTCAAGGAATCCTGAGAGCCTTTAATCGGTTGGCAGTGGTAAATGGCGAGGATGCTGAGCTGGCGCGCATGCGACGGATCGAGAATACGGAAATGCCGGTGGTCGACCGCGTTGGGAATATGGCGCAGAGGTCGCGCTCCCAGCGTTCTCCCCAAATCATAGAGCCAGTTCGAGACAACCACTTTGTGCATCGATAGGCGCCAGGTTGCCTCGACCCGCTCTTTGGGTCCACCCCAGATCTCGTAGCCCTGGATCAGATAAAACTTTTTACCCTTGGCTTGGGGAAATTTGATCACGTATTCCGCCGTCAGCCAAAACGTGGCAAACACGGCGTCGGCGTCGGGGATAAAGCGCGAATCGAGCCCCGGCACAAAAGACAATTTAATTCTCGGGTCGATCCGCATCCACGGGAGTGGGGACCTGTCCATAAGCCGCCGCAATGTCGCGGACGCGAGCGCCTTCGACCAATCTTTGATAAACCTTGCCCGCTCGCGCACGGACACCCGCTCCAAGCCAATTCTGCGCGGGAAAACCAGATTCACTTCATGGCCGTGCTGCGCGAGATAGTTGGCGTACTCATTCGCTACTCTAGCGCCACCATTAGGCACGAGAGCCTGTGAAGGGAATACGAAGGTAACGCGCATACTCTAGACTTAGCGATTCCGTACTGGAGTGAGCTGCCCCGCCACCAGCTTCGGCGCGAGTTCAGCGATCAGATCGAGATCGTCGGCTCTCCAGAAGCCCAAAATCCATAGTGATATGCACTCTACTGCTACGTACGTTGCGCCGAGTAAGGCCAAGGTTACGAGACCTTCTGCGCGCGAAGCAAACCAGATTTGTGGAGTCAGACGGCACATACTCCACAAGATACATGACGCGATGAAAGTGCCGAGCGCTAAACGCCAGAGCCACTCGATCAGCGTCGATCGCCAGCCGAGGCCCCGAACCCTGTGGAAGAGCCAAAGGAAATAGAGGGAGCCGCAGACGTTTCCAATAACCGTGCCGCCCACTACCCCCATCAGACCGAAAATCGGCGTTAGAATCAAAGTAGCTGCTACATTTATGACCGCGCCGACGACCGCATAGTAGGTTTCATAGTAGGGTTGAGCTGTCGCGCGCACGATCGTGGTGCCCACGCCGGTCAAGTTGTTGATCGCGTATGAAATCAAGAGTGCGCCCATAACGAGCGTTACGTACGGATAACTGCGCCCCATCCATACCTGGAGTACCTGTGCCCCGGCTCCAATCAAAAACCCCGCAACGAGGAAGGTCGCCAGAGCCAGGTACCGCGTTCCGCGCACGTAAACAGCGTTGAGGCGGCCACTGTCCTGGCGCCCGTCGAAGGCGGACGCAGCGGGCAGGAGAGGTGCCAGCAAGGTCGAAGGCAGGATTCTGCCGAGCGCAGCCAGCTTGCTGCCCAATTCGTAATATCCGGCGCTGACTACGCTGACAAAAGTGCCGAGGATTATACGGTCAGTCTCGAGATTAATGACGGCGGTCAAGGCGTTGATCTGCATCCACAAACCAAAACGAAAGACGCGCCCGAGCAGATGACGTTCCAATCGAAGAGGATTGCTCCACGGGTTACCGAACATTCGATAGACCAACGCAATCCGAACTATTGATGTGCAGCCCAAGGCGCAAAAGATCGCATACGCAAGAGCATAAACGCCGTAGTGCAAGCGGAGCAAAAGGACCAGAGATACTCCATAGACAATCAGGTAACAGGTGTCGATGAGACCGGCTATATCTGTTCGCTGCATCGCGACGATGAAAGAACCGAAGATACCCAGCGCATTGGACAGGACAAAGTAGGCAACCACGAGCAAAAGCAGTTCGTTTGCCGCTGAACTATAACCGGGGTCAAGCCTCAGATAACTGAGAATGTGGGGACCCACAAAGTGAACTACGGGAAGAAATACAACCCCCATCGCAAGATAGAACAAACAACCGAAAGTCATTACCTCGCGGACGCGGTCATGCTCGCGTCGCTCGAGAAATTCAGCGAGATACTTGACGAAACTGGATCCGACCCCGAAGTCGAGCAGGGCAAAATAGTTGACCGCCGAACCTAAGATTGCCCACAGGCCGTACGCCTCCAGGCCGATCGAGTGAACCACAAGGGGAGTAAGAAAAAATGCAAGAGACAGCGCGAATAGGCGGGTCAGCAGGGTGCTGAGCGTTCCTGCCATCAGTCTGCGCGAAGTGATCTCAGCCGGGGCTGAACGGCTGGTCCCCGCGGACTCGATGTCGGCACCAACCTCAATATTACGATCGTACACTGAAGCCACGTCTTGGGAGTAAGGACAGCGCTATGACGCCCGGACCCGGGGCGTTACCACATTTTTTTGTGGAAGCGCTCACTCTCATTGATCGGCCTCGGAAAAGCATGCCTATTCGAGTTAAGGTATCGAGCCTGCCATTTGTGGTCGTCATCCGCTGCTCCGATTCGGCACAATTAGCCGCTGTGACGAGCGAAACTGGATCATGCGGTAGTCGAACGATCAGTGCGAGCGGCGACTCGGACCAGCTTTCTCAGGGCGCGGAGTGCGAGCGGCGGCATTACTTCTTCAATGACTTCGTTGAAGCGGACGCTGATGTCGAACTTGTCCGACGAGTCCGGGCGTACCTTGAACTGAGTCGTGTGCGAGCGGCGCGTACTGTCCCAGGTCGCGGTATAGTAGAAGAGCGCGATCGCGCGGCGCGGTTGCCTCAGGGGATGTTTTGTCGGCACAGGGTTTCCGTGAAACGAGGTCGAGCTTGTATTGAATACAACGCAGGTATTGAAGGCGGGCACTACCCGCTCACAGCATCGGCTCATCTCTCGATCCCAGATTTCGAAGCAGCCGCCGTATTCCTCGCGCCAATCCTTGTTGAGATAAAGGAGCAAGCTAATTCTCCTCTCCAACGACATCGCGGAGTGGAAATTGAAGTCAGCATGGATGTTGACGTGACCGCCATCGCTCACCTGGTGGAAGCCGGCGCCAGCGAAATATGGATCAGGGATCAGGCCCTTGATACCCGTCAGGTTCTCGATAAAACCAACGAATGGAATCGAGTTGAACGAATAGAAGAGCGATCTTAGGGGCGGAGACAGCGATTCGGGTTTGAACTCGAATTTCAGGTTTTCCTGACTCCGTTTGTAACCAGCCGAGGACTCAGGTGTTGCAGGGAATTCGCGCAAGCAGAGTTCAAGAATGTTTTCGTCTAGAAAATCGGGCAGCACGATATGGGGAAAGGGTGTCGCCGAATTGTATTGGTCACGATACTGTGCTCCCAAGGCAGAGATCGATGGATCGAAATAACCATAATCGGTCGACGTGGTTTTGATAATCATGATCCGCTCTGCGAAGGCCTGCTCCGACGTATCCACGAGGATCGTCCAACTTCCCGAGGAGTCCTGCTCCTATTGTTTGATGAAAGAAAAACAAGAGGTGCTATTTGACCTAAAACATTCCCGGATCCGTGCAGGCTGGCGCCGGAGTCCACGAGGCATAGCAAGTTGGAAGCGGACGCGACCGGTTGGGTGCGAAAATGTAGTTTCGCTTTGGCGAATCGTGTACCCGCGAACGGTCGTAGTATTGGCTCAGGACACCTGGCTTCACACAATTTTCGCCGACAAGACAAGCTCTGTCGTACGGCTGACTTGGTCACAATGAAGGACAAAAGCGCAGTGTTCCGCTACGCCACTTCCGCCTCACTTTCAGGCAGCGCTCTCCGCGTAATGCTCAGGATCTACCGCAGATATTTCCGGTTGCCTGTGGAAACCGAGGTCGCACTGAACTGGGCGGCGCGCCCAAGCTACGCCTATTGTACCTACCATGCCGCCGACCTGGCCCGGCGCCTCGGCATCCCTCGCATATCCGTGATCGAATTTGGCGTCGCCGGCGGCAACGGGTTGCTTTTCCTGAAGGATTTTGCGGCCAGGGTGCAACAGGCTGTGGGAATCGAGGTCGAAGTCTACGGCTTCGACACTGGAGCGGGGCTGCCCGAAGTAACGGCGCTGGAGGATCTGCCCTACTGGTTTCACACCTCTCTGTATCGGATGGATGAAGCTGCTCTGCAGGCCAAGCTCCATCCTGCAAAACTGGTTCTGGGTGATGTCGCCGATACCGTATCGGAGTTCTTCACTCGTCATAATCCCGCGCCTGTCGGGGCGATATTCAACGACCTCACGCTTTATTCATCCACCAGAGATTCCCTCAGACTCTTGGAGCAGGATGTCTCTCGCTTTCTGCCAAGGCTATTTATGTACTTCGACGACGTTATAGGCACCGAGATCGAGATGTACAGTGAGTGCAATGGACAGTTGTTAGCTATATCGGAATTCAATCGCCGCCAGCAGGCGGTTTACGTGGGCCTCAATCAGAATCTGCTCGCCCGGAGCGATATTGGTTACCGATACCAGATTTACTATGCCCATTTGCGCTCGCATCCTCTCTATCGGCAGCACATTGCTGGCGAGGAGCAGAAAGGTATGGAAGCGGCGCTGCGCTTGTCGGAGTGAGGATTGTTCACACTTTCGAGTGAGCGCGAGGGCGCGGAAGGTCACTGGCGGATTTATCGCCACTAGCACCGAGCCCAGTGTCTGATTCTCAGGCGGTTGAGGTGACAGGTTCGATAGCGCGCTGCTTCGAGCGGTGGTAGGCCTCGATGCGATCGCGGATCAAAATCGCAGGACGCTCAAACAAAAAATAAAAAACGACACCGACTGAGAACGTGACCAACATTACCAAGCCGGTTTTGGCTACGCCGCGGTGCCAGTGGACCAGCCACGAACGAACCAGCACATCGATAGTGGTGTGCGTCAGATACACACTATACGAACACAGCGCGAGACCATGATTCGCCTGGTGAAGCAGCCGGGCGGGAGCGCTGGACGGCTGTATGTGGAGATCGTAGCCCCAGCGAAGCCACCCACTGAAGCCGATTGCAATGATTGCGTACCAGTACATGTCGAATACGAAAGCCTGCTTGGGCGAGCATAGCGGCTTCACAGCCATGGCAATCGGTACTATAAAGCTGATCCAAATCGCGGGCTTGCGCAGTGATGCGAAGACGTCGGGACGCTCAACAAACAAGTAGGCGAGCCACAAGCCGCTGATCAATCCATCGCAGTGGAAGTGAGTCATGTAGTACCAGTCACGCGGCGAAAGGCGCATAATTTCGATGAGACCGACTCTCAAGAGGGTCGGAATGAGAAACATGATCGGCAAGAGGTAGTAAAGAGACTTTCTCCCCATGAATCGATCTGCAAGAAAGGCCATGAGCGGAAGCGACAGATAGAAGTGTTCCTCGACGCACAGACTCCATGAAGGCCCGAACCCGGTCATGCCCAGGTAGTTCTGCAGAAAGAAGCAATAGTACCAGGGAAGCTCAGGATGGGACGGCTGCAACAGCACTCGATCGGCCAGCATATAGAGCGCCAGGGCTGCGAAGTAAGGCGGGATTGTTCGCCACCAGCGCGATCGCCAAAAGCGCAACGGAGTAAAATCCGGTTGCGTCGAAGAGCGGAAATAGATACGTCCGATCAGAAACCCGGAGAGTACAAAGAACAGATCGACGCCTGTACCCAGTTCACTAAGGAACGGAACGCCGGTAAACGTTACCTCATGCCCGAGGAAGACCGCCGCGATCGCACTGGCTCTGAGTAGATCGAGTCCGAAATTTCTCTTGGAAGTCATGAAACAGGGGCGCGACCAGAGCCGGCCATGTCACTCGGCCACAGCGTTGAAATCGCGCGACCAAGCACGAAACCCAGACCCTGAGAGACGTCGTAAAACTGCTCCTTGACCGCGACCGGCGTGCGGCGATGAGCCTCGTAGTAGGACGGTTCCGTTACAAGCTTTCGAAAAGCTGCCACAAAACTGTCCAAGTCATCGGTAGTAGCGCTTATTGCCGCTTCGCCCAGCACTTCCCCAGCCGGCACGACTTCGCTGATGACTACCGGGCGACCGGCGAGTATCGCCTCGACCGCGGTCATTGCCAAACCTTCGCCGATTTGACTGGTTGTTGGTACCACGGTGGCGTGCGCCCAGCCGTATGCTTCGTTCACCCTTTCGGGGGAGAGTCTGCCTGCGATCTCGATCAGATGACCAAGCTTGCGTTGCCCCACCTGCCGCGCAAGCTCCGCGGACGCGCTGCCATAGCCGAAAATCCTCCATGTCAGTTGACCGGGCATCTCTCTTTCGAGCTTTTCGGCCATTGAAACAATGAGAAAAACACCCTTGGACTCTTCAATCCTTCCGACGTAAAGGACACGAAAGGGTCTCAACTCATGAGGTGGAGGCGGAGGGAGAACATCAAGAAGTCCCCGGCGAAATCGCGGCCGGTATTGGGAGAGGGGGCCTCGGGGCGTCTGTGCTATAGTCCGGACTTGCCGCTCGCATTCCGGGGATACGCAAACAGTGGCCGCCGCAAAGCGCCGAAAGAACAATCCGTCGAGCGCCAATCGCAACCGATCGAATCGTCGCCCCGGCCTGTGGCCGGCGGGCCATAGTGCGTTGTGCATGACCGCGATCACGGGGATCCGCATCAGCGCCAGCAAGGACAGGACGATCCAATGCGTGGTGCCGGAATCGACGATCACGACGTCGGGCCGTTCGCGCACAGCGGTACCCACAACGCTCAGCCCGTAGCCAATGGACGCTAGATGATATCTCACGCCGTTGGCCCAATACGACGCGGGTCGGGGACGATTCTCGACGATATATTGTCCGTCGCGGAAAATTTCGCGACGGGAATTGGACGAGATAAGATGCGCCTCGACGCTCGCTGCTTCGCACCAATCCAGAAAAGTTTTTGAGAATGCGATCGACATCTCGAATGGCGCGTCCTTTCCTGCCTTCCACAGACGGTACGCATCCACCGCGTCGCCCGGACCAGCAGCGTAAAGGATTCGCAGACGCGCGCTCACGATTCTCCAAGCACCTTAACTTCGTCACTTAAGCTCGCTCGCTTGGGCGAAAGCCTTGGTGTGTATTGACTTCGCCTATCACCTGAACGGTCAGGTTTCACGATTTACCCCGAATTTCGTTTCTCGTTCAGAGCAACGCCGTTTAGCGCCCCGACTTGATCTTTGGTGGCATTGGAGCCGAAGCGTCCTTGTATTCGATAAGTTCCACAGTGTTGCCACCGAAGCGATCCAGTTGATACCTGAGTTGGCCGAATACCAGCGGTATCTGCACCAGATGCGAATGCAAGCCGTGAAGCAGTCGAGTAAGCAGCGGAACCTTCTTCCAACGGCCACGAATTGCAGTGCGAACCGCGAGCGCCGCGACTATCGCGATAGCAATCAAAACGGGGACAAGCGAACGAAGCGCGATCGCGAATATCGGCGCGCCGGCGACAATCGCTACCATCACGGCTCCCTGGGCCCGGTTGCGCCGCGCCTGACGATACCAGACCGGCAAATCGCTGCGACGAATTCGTTCGGAGACCTCCGCGTACGCATACCCTGAGCGAAAGGCGCGGCGGCAATACTGGGAAAATTTGGTAATTGCCAGGTCGTGACGGACCATCAGCCGGTCGACGTGAAGAATCGTGTAGCCGATCGCACGGACGCGGGAGCATAGCTCGGTGTCCTCGGCGGCGATTAAGTTCTCGTTGTAACCGCCGACTCGTTCGAGCAAGTCGCGACGAATTAGGGCAGCGCCACCGCAATACTCGACAGGACCAACGGGCACAATCCAGTCGAGATCCAGGATCCGGATGTAGATCGATCCTTGGGGATTGCTCTCGCGACAATCGCCAAAGACGATTCCGACCTTTGGATCGGCAAATTCGACGATCGTCCGCTCGACGAAATCCGGCATTACGGTCATGTCGCCATCAAGGAAGAGCACGATCGCACCGCGTGCTGCATGCCAGCCAGCATTTCGCCCGACTGCTGGGGACAGGCGAAGGGGCGTGACTGAAATTACTTCTGCACCGAGTTGGGCGGCGCGCTCGAGGCTGCCGTCGCTTGACGCGGAATCCACGTAGATGAGCTCGGGCGCTCGGCCAACTTGGCGCATCGCGGCGACGGATTCGAGGCATCGCACGAGGCGATTGCCTTCGTTGCGTCCGATTACGACGACAGAAAGCGAGGGCGTATCGAGCATCTTTCGATCACCAGGGCCGCGGGGGCGAAATCTTTCCACCCTCGGTGTCAAACCATGCCTGTTTCAACACTGCGACTCCGGCTTCAAAGTTCGCCGCTCTCGGGTTGCGCTGGTCCGAGGTCAACCACCGATTGCGAAAGGCACGCAACCGGTACCACCAACTCTCTAGAAGCATGTTGGACCAGGCGCCCGCCTTCCCATGATGCTTCCTGAAATAGAGCAGCCCGGCGCGCATCCTCCACAGCTCGATTTGCAAACCGGAGCCGAGTGACATGGGATCTTTCACAGTCTTCGCGGATTCACCGCCAAGGTGCTCGACCACGATGTCTGGCCAATACCAGACCTCGCTTTTGGCAGCCTTGATGCGCCGGCAAAGGTCCACTTCCTCGAAGTAGAGGAAGAACCGTTCATCGAAGAAGCCAATCCGATCGAGCACGCTCCGCCTTATGATGCTATAGGCGCCTGGCACCCAGTCGACCTGTGCCGGCTGAAGTGGATCGGCCCAGGTGCGATCCATTCGTCCCAGCAGTCGCGATTTTGGAAATTTGGCCGCCAGGCCCGACATCATAAGGAGGTTGTTGAGTAGCGAGGGGAACATTCGCGCCGATGGCTGCCAGGAGCCGTCACGTCCCACCAGTCTCCCACCGGCGAGGCCGACGCGAGGATTGGCGTCCATATGTTCGATTGATAGCGGCAGCGTACCCGGCCGCAAAAACGCGTCCGAGTTCAGCAACACGATGTAGCGGCCGCGTGATATCTCAAAAGCGCGATTATTCGCGGCGGCAAATCCTAGGTTGACCTCGCTTCGAATCAGCCGCACGTCGGGGAACTCGGTCGCGACCATGTCGGCCGAGCCGTCTCGCGAAGCATTGTCGACGACAATCGTCTCGTAGGTCACGCCACCTGCCTCGCGGTTCAAGGTCAGACAGCATTGGCGGAGGAGGTCGCGGGTGTTGAAGGACACCAGAATGACGGAAGCATCGGGCACGTTGATAGCACTCATGTCCTAACTCAACAGCTCTTTCATCGGCTCGTGGATCCCGTCGCGCACCAGCTCGGCGCGATTCGAGGTCGGCCTCCAGTTCAGACGAACCCTGGCTCGTGTGCAATCGAAAGTTGCGCACTGTCGGCGGGTCTCCCAATCGCGATAGCTCGGGAGCTGTCGCTCGGGATGACGCGTGAGGACTTTCGCCACCCACTTAAACATATCAGTCAGATAAAACTTCAGGATCGGAGGCGAATAGCGTCGAATCCGGATGCCGCTGAACCGATCAATTTCGTCGAGATAGTCCTGGGCTGTGAGACACGGATCGGCGACGAGGTTGAACGATTCGCCCTCGATGCCCGGCACTTCAGATGCGGCGACGAGTCCCCTGGCTACATCCTCGACCAAGACCAGAGGCAGGGGATTGCGGCCGTTGCCCCAGGTCTGGCAGACGGATCCATACCACCACCTTCCGACGCCCCAATGCATGGGGCTGCCTCCGCGCCCGATTACGATCCCTGGTCTCAGGATAACGACTGGAAGGCCCCTCTCTCGATGCATCTGTAAGAGCATCTTCTCGGAGGCGGCTTTCGCACGGGCATATAGGTTGCGCCGCTCGATTCCCGGATCGAGCGGGCTATCTTCGGTAATGGTGCCGGCACCAGCTCCGGCGTAGTAGGAATCGATGGTGCCGGTATACACTAGTCGCTTCGCGCCGGTGGCCAGAACTGCTTCCGCGACTTCGCGCGTGACACCGATCTCGTAGCGCTGGTAATCGGCCCAACTCCTCACGTCGGCTCTAGCCAGATGGTATACGCAATCGATTCCGGCCATCGCACTTCGCAGAGAAGCGGAGTCATTCAAATCTCCTCGCAGACACTCGACTCGAGGATTGCGCAAATCCGCCACGAGCTTGCCGGGATTTCGAACCAGTACTCGGACGCGATGGCCGGATTCGAATAATCGCCGCGTCAGTTCGCGGCCAATGAATCCGGTCGCGCCGAGTACGAGAATGCGTGCTTCCCGCGACTCGGTGGCTTTGTTCGTTGGTGAATCGGCTACAGCCGGCGCTTGGGCCGGCTGTGCTGCGCGCGCGATTTCCTCACATATGCGGCTCACTTCCATGCCTCGCTGTCCGCCGATGCGCGCGTCGATTGCTCCGTCGTCCGTTCTATAAAACGCCTTCAGGGCGCCGGCGATGCTCGCCCCGTAGGGAGTGCCGTTTGAACGAAGGTGAAGCTTTGACAGCACGTAGTTCCCTAGCGTTCGCCGCGCTTGACTGCGAGCACTTCTCGCGCCGTCGACGACCATCGCATAGCGGTCGAAGTCTTCGCCGAGTGGCCGGTGATGCCGCCGTGTGTAGGTATTGTGAGCGAAATCAACCGTGGCGGCAGCGAGCGATCCGCGCGCGTGAATCGTGTATTCACCGAACCCCGGCACAAAAGAAAATCGTAGCTCCACTGCGGTGCGTCCGTTCAACGCGTTCACCTGCCATCGCCGATAGAACTTCTGACCAGAAGGCAGGTCTATAGGATTGCTTGGTTGCGTCCAGATCTGGTCAGGGAGGCCCGATAGGTCTAGCATTTGCGCGACGCAATGCGACCCGACTTCCAGCATCACGTTGCCGGGTTCGCGGAGCATCCAGATGTCGAAGGGGCCAGTGGTTGCTTGCGGAAGCTCGCGAAGCCAAGTGATGGTAAGGTGATCGATGGACCCGAGAATTCCGTCGCGCACGTCGTTTCGCAGTCGCTCGTAGCATTCAGAAAACAGGAAGTTGTGTCCGACACCGAGCTTTAGCTTGCGCCCCTCAGCCGCGCGCGTCAGCACCTCGCATTCCTGGGGACAAAGGCACATTGGCTTTTCGACAAATGCATTCACCCCCGCGGCAAGGATCGTTTTGGCCGCCTGGAAATGAATATCCGGTGGAAGCAGGACGTGGACCGAATCGAGCTGCTCGGCCGCAAGCATTGCTTCGAGGGTGCGGTACACTCGCGGCACATCGAACTTTTGTGCGAAGGCCGACGCCCGCGATAGCTCTTGATCGCATACCGCTACCAATTCGATATCGCGAATCGATGCGATAGCTTTCGCGTGCCACTCGGCGATATAGCCGGTACCAAGCAAAGCCACCTGCCGCTTTGAGTTCTCGCGTGGCTGCGACTTAGCGAAGTAATCGATACTCCTTTGCTGCCGCGCTAAAGAAGTCTTACTCGCGGGAAAATTGTCGAAATAGCTATCCACGCACTTGTCTCAGACCATCACTCTTTCAAACCTATAAGTAGCTCTGCGCACTGCGGATGGCGCCTTTGCAGTCATCAGCAACGGCGCAGCCAGCAGCCCTTCACTCCAACCCGCAATCATAAAGAGCAGTGGTTGAGTCTGCGCTCCCAGCCATGAGGTCGAAATCGAAATCATCAATATTACAAATATTCCGATAAATGTGACTCCTAGCGTTGTTGTCGAGTCATCCCGAGAGCGTCGCAAAACGAAGCCAAGCAGTCGGAGTGGCGCCCACAGAAGGATCAAGACGATTGCAGTCAATGCATACATACCGGAGGTAAGCGCCACGAGCAGGTAGTGATTGTCTATAGATTCCATTCCTTCGATTATCGGGAAGAGGGCCTTTCCATCGTGGCCGACGCCCCAACCCCAGGTCGGACGTTCTTCGGCGATCAAGATATATTCCTGAATCATTTGCTTCCGGTAAGCCGCTGAGTCTTCTGCCTCATCGTGGCTTCGCGCGCGGTCCACATTCACATATGCATCAAAGCTGCTATATGCCGGGACCATCAATATGAAGACCGCTGCGACGGCAAATACCGTGACATAGGAGCGGTGGCGCACTCTTAACAAAAAAACGATTAGGGCGGCGACGATGGCACCTATCCACGGTCCTCGCGAGACCGTCATTACACTGCCAGCAAGCAACGACAATTCGCAGAATCGCACCTTGCTAATCGGAAGAAACGGTACGTCTCCCGACCAGTTGCGCGTCCATTCCAACCATCGTGCAATTCTATAGGTAACCGCGAAAATTATTCCGGCTAATATCGGATGGGTCCATGGCCCTGCTATTCGCACGAAGCCATATCGCAGAGCCGGAATCTCGGGGATATGCTCCGGAAAGAAAGTTGACGTCACGTGGCGAAACAGATTCGACGTCATCCTGAACTCATAGATCGAGACGATCGCGACAAACGTAGTGAGTATCACAATTTTCTTTGCAACCTCGGCGCTCAGTTCATCCCGCGCGACCAACCCTCTGGTAACGATATAGGGCAGAATGGTCGTCGTGGTCATGCTCAGCGCGAGGTGTTGGGCCAGCCAATAGTCGCTATTCACGTATTCGGAGATCGTCGTAAGCGCCGCGAAGGTCAGGATCAGAAGATCAGTGAGGCACCATTTCCAATTTCTTCCCTCTTTCCAAAGGTAAAACGCCGCGATGGGAATGATCGCGCTTTCTGCGAAATTAAATTGCCCCGAGAGGGACATGCGGCATGCGTCGGGCAGGAGCAGCAACGACGGCAGGTACACGTTCATGAACGCGTGTTCGGGTCCTCGCCTGATGCATACGATCAGAGCGATCAAACCCGGCAGACCAGCCAGCAGCGACAAATCAATGCCTGTCAATGGCTGCTCTCCGGTTACGTGGGCCGCGGATTAAATGGCCCGATGCTAGTGGCGAATGCGGTTTGAACATCCTTTAGCTGGAGGGCGAGGTTTGCCCGGTGATCAAAGTCATCTCCCGGTCCAGGGATAGTGGTAGCGCCCTTCGGGCGAATCTCCGGTGTCGAATTCCGTATCGAATCGATCTTCGCCTTTCTGATGTGGGTCACCCCACATGATCGCGCCGACCACAGGCGGAACGCATCTTTCCAGTTCACGGACTGCGGCCGCGATTTCAGAAACATCGTCGCGGCCGGCTCGTACGACCAGAATGGCGCCGGCAGGCATCTGGACCATTGCTATAGCGTCCGCCGAGGCCAACACTGGCGGCGCTGCGAGTAGCACAATATCGTGATTGCTAAGTGCGCGATCGACAGATTCGCGCATGTAGCTGAAAGTACGCGCGACTCCATTTTGCGCGCGCGGCAGGTTGCTATCGCCATTGGCTTGCAACGCCGATTGACCCTTGGTGTCGAGTACGCCGGTCTTCGCGACTCGCGGGACCAGTCGCTTCGTCATCCGTGCAGAAACGCCACCAACTCCCGGTGCTAATGGCGGTCTGAGTTGACGAGGATTCTGTCCGGTCAGGCTTGCCTCAATTGCAAGCGTGCGCACACCCAGGTCCGTAAGCTCGTCAGCTAGCATAAGCGAAAGATCGGCATTTGAACCCTCTCGGGCCGAGGTGAGTACATAGCTTCGAATTCCCGAAGTGCGCCACTCGCGCATGATACCAAACGCAATTCGGCGCAGTGCTTCTTGTCCGCCATCTCCGTTCGATCCGAGTGCGACTCCAAGCGGCGGAAATCCCAGGATCGCCGCAAACTCATCGGCGGTTTTAATTCTTTGATCGGTAAGATCGATAACCGTCGGTACTGCGACACCCACCACCAGCGCAGCGAACAGGAATAGTGCGAGAATCTTTCTGCGGGCGCTCTTTTGCGGAATGTCCGGGACCATGGCGGCGGCCTCGAGCGCAATGATCCCTGGCGCCTGGCTCTTCAGGCGCAGCAAGCTCATGCGCTCCATAACATCCTGCAGATCTTTGTCCTCGCGTTCTAACCTCTCGTGGACCGTGACCGCCTGGCTGTACTTGGTGCCGAAAGAAGCCGCGGCGACTTTCACGCTATCAAGTTCCTTCTCGATTCCTTTCTCGGCCGATTGCATCTGCTCGAGATTCGATTGAGCTTCCGAAATATCAACGCTGGTGGTAGCGTCCTCGCTGTCGCTCAGCATTGAACGGACGCGATCGAGCGCGGCCTGGTCAAGCTTTGCCAGCTCCTTGTTGGTGGTTTCGATCTGCGCCTCGAGAGCCTTGCGGCCAGGATGGTTGGGACCAAGTCCGCTCAGTTCGACCAACGCCTGCTCGCGCTGCTGAATCAGTTGCTGCTTGGCGGTGGTAGTCTCCGATCCGTTGCCCGCGACCTGTTGTTCGGCCTTGGCTTCAACATCTGCGTCTTTGATTCGCTCGCGATGCGCCTTTACCGCATCAAGGTGAGCTTGAGCCAGCAGGACGTTGCGGCGGGCGTGAGCAAGAGCGGTGTTGCTGTCTGCCAGCATCTTGTCGTAGGGGTTTACGAGCGGACCCTCAACGCTCGGCATTCCCAATTCCTGGGTCAGCCCGGCGAGTTGTTGTTGATCGTTCGAAATATTTTGTTCCAGCTCCGTCTGCCGCGATGTGAGCAGTTGAAACCCTATGCCGGCGCCGTCCAACTCCCGCTTGGCCGTTCTTGAAAGGTAGGATTTGGCGACTGCGTTTACGACGTCGGCAAGGCCCGCGGGTTGCCCGCCGCCGAGCGCGATGCTGACCAGATAGCTGTCAGGAACCGGCTCCACCTTGAGCATCGCCATCAGGCGCTCGGCCGCAAGCCGATCGCCCTCGCCCGGCAGTTGCCAAAGCGACCGCTTCGGCCCGAGCAGGTCGAGCGCCTCGGTAGTCGTTGCATAGTTCTTGATTTCAAAAACCTGTTCCTGCACGAAGTCACGGTAGTCAATGCTGGAATTGAAACGAGACTCTCCAACATCGCCTGAAGCTGAGACCGGTGAAACGCGAATGGTAGCTTCAGCCACATAGGAACGGCCCGACGTCATCGCGATCGCCAGACCGACCATGGTAATCGCCACCATCACCGCTATCGCCAAGCGCTTGTGCGCCCAGGTGCTCGCCCAAGGTGTAGGAGGCCGGGCAGCTACAACCCACGAGATCGAAGCGGGCCGGGCGATCGCGCCGTATTGATTTGCAGACGGAACCATTGAACCTCGACGCGCGTGCGCCTACAGCAAAGCGGCTCCAAACAGCGCCATCGATGTAATCGGGTTTATCTGCTGCATGACGTATCCGAGCGTGGCCAATCCACTCTTAGGAACGTATACTATGTCGCCGGCCTCCAGCTTATAGTTGGTTCCACCCTGTTCAACAGAGTTCTCCAAATCGACAACCTGCTCCGTGTTCTTGCTAGGACGGGCCAGCACGATCTTCCCCTGCTGTGCGCTGTCGATAGGCCCGCCGGCGCGCGCGAGAGCCTCGAGGAAAGACATGTTGGCGGTCAACGGATACGGACCGGGATTCTTGACCTGCCCCATCACGTAGACGAGTTCATCGTCCGGGTCAGGCACGTAGACCAGATCGTTTCTGTGCAAAGGAATGTTCAGTGAGATATCGGTTCCTTTCGTCAGCGGGCGCAAATCGATCCACAGGATGCGATCTCTGCCGCGGATAATCGCGCATCGCACCGGCATTGCTGCCTCGTTATTCTTGGTGGGCGCGGCGCCGGCCATTGCGAGCGCCTCCAGCAGGGTCGGAGTGCCCGCGAAGATCAGTACGCCTTGGTGAGCCACGTTTCCGAGGACGATTACCTGGTTACTGTTGTAGCTGTCGACGGTGATCGATGCGGCCGTATTAAGATAATCCTCTCGTAATGCTGATGTGAGCTTTCCGCTCGCATCGTCGGCATTGAGGCCGGCAACTCGAAACGAACCGACGAATGGAAGCTGGATTTCGCCGTCGGGACCGATGGTGCGTTTGCCGGAAAGTTCAGGATGCCCCCAAACCATCACCGTTACGACATCGCCAGAACCGAGGATATATTTTCCGGCCGGTGCCTGAATTTGAGGGAGTTGGTCGTCGCTCCCGCTATTCGCAAAAGCTGCAGGTTCAACAGACGACGGGACCGGAGGCGGGCTTGGCTTCGCGGCGTTGGTGCTGAGTGAACGCTCCAGCGATTGAGGGCTTGGCGTGCTCGAACAGCCGAGAAACAACAGGGCCGAAATGCCGGCAATGAAACCTGATCGACAGCATCTCTTCAAAACGCTATTTCCGAGCAAATCCATCGTCTTTTTGCGCGTTTGCGAGTATTGAACGCACCTCTGGAAGAGACCTGAGGGAAATCACGGGTGCTATTATTTCGCGCGGACAGAATCCGGTCAGTGACTAGGGACGGTTTCCATACATTTTCGGGATAGTTTTGACCTGTAGAGCAGCTTTCGTATTCTCTAGGGCGCAAGCTTCTAAATGGCCCGCTCGTGCTTGTGCCGGGTGTCCGAGACCGCTGCGGTTTCCGCATTGGATTAGGGCGTGCGGGGCTTTTGCGAGAATAGGTCATCGCGCGACGGGAACCGTGCTTGTCGTCCCGCGCAGTCGCGATGCGCCGCCGGTCTTGACCGAAGGAAAACTTGACACGGCTACCGAATGACGCCCTACTAGCTCCATGCAGCCGCTCCTCAGATCAAACCGAGGATTCGTCGCTCACCATGATATGACGACGCCATTCTCCAACGCGGTTAGCTTTCTCGCGCCATTGAAGGGGAAGCGCGGGCTTCACGGGTGCGAGCAAGTGAAGCGACTGCTGCCCGCCGCTGCGTTCGGGCTACTTCTGCTAGGACTGCCGCATCTGGCGACGGCTGCGCCGAGTCCAGCGGCAGTCAACGCGACTACCGTCCTCTCCAAGAGTACGCCGATAGGCGTCAACATGGATGCCCAGAGCCAGTACGATGGCCAAGCTTATCTCCAAAACTTCCTCGACAATCCGGGTTTTGAGCCGGCGATGCTGGGGCACCTGATTATCGCTGGTTCAAGTTCTACATCGTCCGGGTTTACAGACACCAACGACGGAAACGCCTTTAGCAGCAACCTGTGGAACGGCGTCACTGCCTCAGTGCGGACTGGGGTCTCCGCAGGACACACCTTCACGATAGCCAAATATACTGCGGGAGGAACTTATACTTGCGCGAGTGCGTGCCCGTCTCTCGTGGCTGGAGACCTAATCGGCGAGACAGTCAGTAATACTGCACTCAGTTATAGTCCCGGTCACTACCTTCCGGGGAACTGGGGTATCGAGGATTCTGACACTGGGATCGCACTGTCGACCGTACAACACTACGCGGGTGCGTCGTCGCTGGTGTTCGATGTTCATGATGGCAATCGGCACGCGGTCGAGTTCGGTATGGATAACTTCAACGCTTCCGTTGGCACCTGCTCCAAGGACTCAGTAACGTTTTGCCAAACCAGTTCGGATTGCGGCGCAGGGACCTGCAAGAAAGCACCAACCTATCCGTGGCATCCAGTTAGCGGTTCGATGTCAATGTCGCTTTACGCACTGACGTCGGGCACCGCGGGAAAGCCGACGCTAACTCTTTTGCTCGCGCGTGTTGGCAGTTCGTGGGCTAGTGTGAATCATACCTTCAACCTGATCCAGGACCGCTCATGGCATCAGTATGTTTATAACTTCACGGGAGCAGATAAGTCTTCCGATACTGGCGAACTTATATTCAAGGTGACCGTTCAGAGCGGTTCGGCGGCTGGTGCTAAAGTCTACGTGGACAACGCCTTTCTGGGACCAGCGGCAAGTCCGATCGTGGCACCTTGGCGTAACGAGGTTCTCACAACCTTGCGAACTCTCAATCCCGGTACGCTGCGCTACATGAACGGTCAAGGATTGTCGTCGAACGATTCCTACTTCGAGGGCAACGATTACCTACGCGGCTCGGCGACGGAGGGTACGGGTGGCAATTCCACTTGGGCTTTCAGCCTGTCCGATATGTACGCGATGGCTGGTGCGCTTGATGCGAATCCGTGGATCAGCATTCCTGACCTATTCAGTGACGCAGACGTCAATTCGTTCGCGGCCAAACTCTGCACGGCCTTTGCCACCGACGGCTTCAGTAAAGCCTTCGTCGAGCAGAGCAACGAGGATTGGGCCAGCGGCCCGATCACCGCTGGCGGAGGCCAGTGCGACAACTACGGCAAGATGGCGAATCGGAACTTCGGTCTCATCAAGACCTACATGACGAGCAAATGCTCGACCTACGCAAGCAATGTTTATTTCGTAGTGGATGGTCAAGAAGGAAATTCAGGCGTACTGGCAGCCACAAGCGCGCAGATTTCAACCAACGATCCGCATTATGGAGGCACCATAGCCGCCTACGTTCCTGCTGAACCCGAGCAGAGTACCGGCCAGACGATGGCACAATACGCGGCTTTGGGCTTTTCCAACTCACTTCTGCAGTTTGCTACCAGCGGCCGCGGCGCGTTTACGAAAGCCGTGCCGAACAACGTCAATAACGGATTGTGCGGCGGCAGATTGTCAGGCTGTCAGCAGTTTCTAGCTTTCTACGAAAACGGCATGAGCAACCAATGTGGCACGGCGACTCCGATTGAAGCCTGGGCTATGTCGGCCGGTTGGATCGCAGCGGGGTTCAACGGGCAAAATTGGATATTGGGTTTTTCCGCAGGTTCCACTGGTCCAAATTCAGGCACGCTTTATCCGGCCCTAACGCAAAACACCTTCAATCTTGCGCAACCCGAATTCCTGACATCGGGTGGCAGTTGCACAAGTGGTCATGGGACAGACGCGGCATTGTGGGGTATCGTTCATGATTTCGACTCAACTTTCGGGCCGACCTTCCCTCACATCCGGCCGATCGGATGGGCAGAGGCTCTGCTCAATCGGGCTATCGGCGGCGCGTACCACGAAATGGATACGTCGGCATGGACAGGCATCTACGGCGCCGCTTTTTTTCAAAATGGCTTCTGGAGCGCGATTCTAAGCAATTCCAACAATGCCAGCGTCAGTTTCAAAGTTACCTTTCCGCCAGGCGGCACGTTGCCTGCGGTTGGCGAAACGATCCTATATACCAACGGTCCCGCTGATAACGACGAGAGCAGCAATTCAGTCAAGATCGGGCCGTTGCCAGGTGGTATCTCCAATTCCGGCAACATGCTGACTCTCACATTGCCACCACTCAGCGTGGTCGCGCTGCTACCGCAAGCGACGGCTGCGCAACGATAACGGCGACTTCTGTTGCGACGATCTCGCGCGCTGTCGGTATCTTGATACTCGAACCGGTGGGCGAGACTGTCGCGAGCAGGCGCCGTTCGCTGGGTAATGTCTTCTCAAAGCTCTGTTTCCCAGCGATGGCTTGATTTCTTTGCCATACGATTCTGGTTCAAGGTTCGGTCTGGTTATTCTAGACGAATCATCATCGTTCCTAGGTTACCTTTCTATTTGGTTCTTCAGGGTCCTTTCTGAAATGTTGCAGTTGAGGTGTCGCAAATGAAAACCAAACAGAAGGCATAGAACCCTCGCATTTTTTCAACGCGCGCGAGTAGTTCTCTGGGCGGCGGGCGCCGCTACAACCATATCGGGAGTTATGATGACGAATATGGGCATTCCTCACTTACTCGAGATAGTGACGCTGCTGGCGTTGATCGAATATTCGGTACTCGGCGTGCTTGTCGGACGCGCGCGGGCAAAATATGGCGTCGAAGCGCCCGCCACCACCGGCAATCTTGAATTCGAGCGCTACTTCCGCGTCCACGCAAATACGCTCGAGAGTTTGATCGTCTTCATCCCGAGTGTCTGGATTTTCTCGTTCGCCGTCAACTACCACCTCGGTGCCGCACTCGGAGCTCTGTTCGTGATCGCGCGGATCGTTTATGCCACCGGCTATATCACCGCCCCGGCCAAGCGCGGGCCCGGAGCAATGGCGACGCTCGCAATCAACGGGATCCTCGTCGTAGGCGCCCTCATACGAATACTCCTTCTCATGCTGTAGTAGATGCTTGCCAGTAAATCGTAGTGCAGCACAAAAGAGGTGGCCTGGCGTCGTACGCGATGGACGATAGGGCCGCTGCCTTAGGCCGCTCGCGTTGTTCCGGGCTGGAAGCCGGCTCTTTGTGACTAGTTCTCTGGGGTATCGTGTGAATCCACACTTTCCTGACGCACCGGGACGTTAACCGCGGAAAAGCGCCACTCGCTTTGTTCGGTTAATGTCCCCCGATCAAAGAACCGAACGGGAAGTTTTAATACCAGGTGATTTCATTCCTGACCGAACCCGGACTTCTATTGAGTTCGGGCTTTTTGCTGGCGGCCCACTACGTAGCGGGAGTGCGGTGGGGTGATCGCTCCATGATACTTCCACTAGCAGTGGGGTCGTTTGCTGCCAGCTCAGCTGCCTCGCGACTCCTGAGTTTCGGGCTTCGCGGCAGAAGCAAACCGCTGGGGCAGAACGCGTTAGTCGTCGGAGCCAGTTGCTACGAAGATCTATCTGAAAGAATTGGGTATGTCCTGGGTCGCCCAGCCGGATACCTTTTCACAGGCGCGAACGGAGAACTGCTCTTCCGAAACGAGAGCGGCGAGGAGACTCCATCCACTTTGGACGAGGTGCTCGACGCTCACGTCATAGACGACGTTCTCATGGTTGATTCATCCGACGGGCTGGATCCCGACGACATTCTGTATTCCTCCTCGATTAGGGGTAAAACATTCCGAGCCCTCATGAGGACGCCGCTCGCTCCGGCGGGCCGCTATAGGACACAGTACCTTGGAGCCGGCGAGTATCTCTTGTCGCACGAGCCGGTACCGGTTGGGAAGATAAGGTTGGCTGTCAAACGGCTGATGGACCTGTTGGGTGCTACTATCGGGCTCGTCTTCTGCGCGGTCGCCTACGTTGCCTTTTCGCGCCGAATAAAACGGGAGACACAGGGCTCCACGATTTTTCGTCAGACACGCGTTGGCCGTAATGGCCGCCTCTTCACGCTTTACAAGTTCCGCACGATGCTGGTGTCGGCCGAAGAACATCAGGGGGAATTGCTTCAGCACAATGAGATGACCGGGCATATGTTCAAAATCCGGGACGATCCGAGGATCACTACCCTCGGTCGCCTTTTGCGGAACAAGTACATAGACGAGCTCCCACAGTTCTGGAACGTATTCAAAGGCGAAATGAGCATCGTCGGCACGCGGCCTCCAACGCGGTCTGAAGTTGCTTGTTACGAGCCGCACCACCAGCGACGTCTCAGTATGAAGCCGGGAATAACCGGATTGTGGCAGCTCTTCGGCAACGATGAAGTCACAGACTTCGAAGAAGTAGTCGAGTTGGACTGCAGATACATTGACACCTGGTCTATTTGGCACGACTGCAGAATCATTTTCAGAACCGTTCTTAGAGTAGTTCGCGCCGGCGGCTTCTAGGCTTGAGAGAAATTCGCGGCTCGGGGTAAAATGCAGACTGTAATCGTCACTGGCGGCGCCGGGTTCATCGGGTCAAACTTCGTGCGCCTTGCACTCAGTAAAAGGAACTGGCGGCTGGTCGTCCTTGACAAACTGACCTATGCCGGCAGCCTTTTGAACCTTCGCGATGTCGAAGACGATCCGCGCTATTCGTTCATCCAGGCTGACATCGCCGACCAACCAACCGTCGCGGCCGCCTTCGAGCGATGGCAACCCGACATGGTGGTCAACTTGGCTGCGGAGACGCATGTGGACCGCTCAATCGACGGACCGCATAGCTTCCTTGAGGCCAACGTAACGGGAACATTCAAGCTGCTCGAAGCAACCCGTCACTACTGGTCCGGGCTTGAGTCATCTCGGCGTCGGAGCTTCCGATTTCTGCAGATTTCAACTGACGAAGTCTATGGATCATTGGGGGCCACTGGTCTCTTCAGCGAAGATTCGCACTACGCACCGAACTCTCCGTACGCGGCCTCGAAAGCCTCGGCTGATCACTTCGTGCGGGCCTATCATGAGACTTTCGGGCTACCCACCCTCATTTCCCACTGCTCCAATAACTATGGACTTAATCAATATCCCGAGAAACTGATTCCCCTTACGATCTCCAACGCAGCCGCGGGCAAGGCTCTGCCGCTATATGGCGATGGTCTGAATGTCCGAGATTGGCTTTTTGTAGGAGACCATTGCGAAGCTATACTGACGATCCTCGATCGAGGACGAGTCGGTGAGCGGTACAATGTCGGAGGAAGGAACGAGCGGACGAATCTGGAAGTCGTGAGCGAAGTCTGCGCCGCATTGGACGAACTTTTGCCCGCCGACAGTAACGCCGCGTTGGCCGCGAACGGATGCAAGTCCTATCGGGACTTGATCACTTTGGTTCCTGACCGACCAGGTCATGATCGGCGCTACGCAATCGATTGTTCGCGGATAGCGCGGGAACTTGGATGGACCAGCCGCGTAAGTTTCGAAGTGGGACTCCGCGTAACGATACGGTGGTACCTACTAAATCGCAGTTGGTGCCAAGCCGTCCGCCAAGGACGCTACGATGGTCGACGACTCGGCCTTTCGGTGCCACGGTACGCGGAGAGATAACTTGATCGATACCACGAGCGAAGTCACGTGACTATGAACTTGGAAACCGAATCCCAGTTGCGTAACAACCACGCACATCCTCTCTGGAAGGGAATTATATTGGCTGGTGGCTTCGGAACTCGGCTCTACCCAGTGACCCGCGCGATTTCGAAGCAACTCGCACCGGTGTACGACAAGCCCATGATCTACTATCCCTTGGCCACGCTTATGATGGCGGGAATACGCGATATCCTGATCATAAACACTCCGCACGAACAAGAATGCTTCAAGCGCCTTCTCGGTAACGGTTCGGAGTGGGGCGTCCGATTCGAATACGCTCTGCAGCCTCGACCCGAGGGTATAGCCCAGGCTTTTCTTATAGCGAGACAATTTGCGGGGGACGCAAATGTCGCGCTCGCACTCGGTGACAACATTTTCTACGGCCATAGGCTGCCCGATCTACTGCATAGAGCAACCGCTCGCCGCGAAGGAGCTACGGTATTCGGGTATTGGGTCAAAGACCCCGAACGCTATGGCGTCGTAGAGTTCGACGCCACCGGTAGACCGATCAGTCTCGAAGAAAAGCCGGCTCGGCCGCGATCGTCGTACGCGATAACCGGACTGTACTTCTACGACCATCGCGTCTTCAATCTCGCCGCGGACCTGGCTCCCTCGGAGCGCGGCGAATTGGAGATCACCGATTTGAACCGGCTGTATCTAAGCTCTGGCGAGCTTCATGTGGAGAAGCTGGGTCGCGGTATAGCGTGGCTCGACGCGGGCACCCATGACGCGCTCATGCAGGCCGCGAGTTTCATTCAAGCTATTGAGGAGCGCCAAGGGTTACAAGTAGCTTGCCTCGAGGAGATCGCCTGGAGCATGGGATACATCGGGAAACGCGATGTGATGCGAATCGCGGAATCAATGACTAACAGCAAGTATGGGCAGTACCTCCTTCGTCTCCTCGAACAGGACTCCTAGCCAGTCATGAATTTCATTCCGACCAATTTGAGCGGCGTGATAGTAGTTGAACCTGACTTGTTCCGCGATGGTCGTGGATTCTTCCTCGAGACCTTTAGCAGAGACAAGTACACGCGCGGAGGAATTGACCGCGAGTTCCGCCAGGACAACCAGTCACGTTCGGCACGCAATACCGTTCGGGGCCTGCACGCGCAGCGGCAACATCCGCAAGGAAAACTGGTGCGGGCCGTGACCGGCTCGATTTTCGACGTGGTCGTGGATATCAGGTTCGGCTCGCCGAGCTACCTGAAATGGATCGCGGTCGAGCTATCGGCCGACAATTTCCGGCAGATCTATGTACCGCCCGGATTCGCACATGGCATCTGCGTCACAAGCGAATTTGCCGACATAGAATACAAGTGCACTGACTATTACGATCCAACAGACGAGCTTCGCATCGCCTGGAATGACCCTTCCATTGGAATCCGATGGCCGGTTGAAAATCCCGTTCTTTCGATAAAAGACCACCAAGCCGGAACCGTCGCCGATCAGATAGCGCTCTTGCCGCTATATTCGGAGGAACGGCCTTGAAGATTCTCATTGCTGGCGCGGCTGGACAACTCGGTTCCTGTCTAAGGAACTCGCTTAATGGTCACCTGGTCGTTTCTCTGAACCGGACTGAGTTCGATATAACCCGTCTATGCCAGATGCAGAGAGTACTGATGCGCGAGCGGCCGGATCTCGTCATAAACGCCGCCGCTTTCAACAACGTCGATGGTGCGGAGTCGCAAATCGTCAATGCTTACGCCGCGAATGCTTTGGGCCCTCGAGACCTCGCCGCAGAGACCGCCGACCTTGGAATTCCGCTGGTTCACGTTTCGACGGATTACGTATTTGACGGCTCGACGAATCGACCCTATCACGAGCATGATCAGCCCAATCCCTTGTCCGTGTATGGCGCGAGCAAGCTCGCCGGCGAAACAACAGTGCGGGCACTGAACCCACGGCACTACATAGTCCGCACCGCATGGCTTTACTGGGAGGGCGGAAAGGGATTCCTGCTCTCGATGTGCTCAAATGCCGGTAGGTTTGAAATGCGTGTGGCGGAAGATCAAATCGGCTCGCCGACTTACGCGCCACATCTGGCCAATGCAATTGCGGGCCTCATCGAAACCGGCGCGTTCGGGACCTACCATCTGGCAGGAACCGGCGAAGCCTCGCGCTGGGAACTCGTATCCGAACTTTTTCGTCTTCTCCATATTTCCACGCCGCTCCGACCTGTATCTCATCGTGCATTTCGAGCGAGCGCTCGTCGTCCTTTGTACAGCGTTCTCACTACTATCAAGGAACCGCGGATCACCTTGCCTCCGTGGCAACAAGGCATCGCGGAATTTGCGCGTGGTATTGCAAAACAGCGTGACCGAGCCGCGTCCCAAGGACTGAGCAGGAAATAAGTGCAGCAGAATGGCCGGATAAATTGCACCTCTCGCTCCGAGGGTGATCCTGTTCGAATTGCATATCTGGTGAGTACCTACCCAGGAGTCTCTCATACTTTTATTTTGCGAGAAGTAAATAGGCTGCGGAGAGCGAATTTCGAAATCCTCGCGGCCTCGATCAACTCACCTGATTGCTCCGCGAAAGGGATGACGTCTGAAGAAAGGGAGGAAACCGCGGCGACCTTTTACGTCAAGCGACAAGGACTTCGAGGCTCTGCGCGGGCGCATTTGGGTATCTTACTGAAGTCCCCCAGGTCTTATTTCGCCGGACTCTGGTTCGCGCTTAGGCTGGCGGGTACGGACCTGCGTCGGATGATTTTTTCGGTTTTCTATTTCATTGAAGCAGTCATTCTCGGGCGCTGGATGGAGTCGCAAGGATTGCGTCATCTCCATGTTCATTTCGCGAATGCTGCCTCTACGGTCGCATTGATAGCCAGCCACACTTTTCCGATCGAATTTTCCCTGACCGTTCACGGCCCCGACGAATTCTACGACGTAGCGGGTCTTCGTCTTGCAGAAAAGATTGCAGGGGCTTCATTTGCATGCTGCATAGGGCAATTTGTGCGCAGCCAGTTGATGAGACTGTCGCCGCCTTGGGAGTGGGACAAGCTCGAAGTTGGCCCGTTGGGAGTGGACCCCCAGTTGTTCGCACCGCGCCCATTTCGGTCATCGCCCGATACGTTTGAGATTCTCTGCGTCGGTAGACTGGTTCCCGCCAAGGGACAATATGTCCTCATTGCCGCCATCAAGCGGCTGGTGAAGTCGTCGCCAAATTTACGGCTTCGGCTGGTTGGCGACGGGCCCGATAGAGAAGGCCTTGAGCGCGCGATCGCAACGGCTGACCTCGGTCGGTACGTCATCCTCGAAGGCAGTATCAACCAGGACCGCATTCGCGACTTCTATCGCCAAGCAGATATCTTCGCTTTAGCAAGCTTCGCCGAAGGAGTCCCGGTCGTCTTGATGGAAGCTATGGCCATGGAAATACCCTGCGTGAGCACTTTTGTCGCAGGAATACCGGAACTGATTCGCAGCAATATCGACGGCATTCTCGTTCCGCCCTCGGATGATCGTGAGCTGGCAAGCGCGATCAAGCGATTGATCGATGACCCCGCTCTCCGTCATCGTCTCGGCGCTGCAGGCCGCAGGAGAGTGATGGAAAAATACAATCTCGATCGCAACGTCGCGCAGCTCGCACAGATATTCGCAAGTCGCCTTGGACCACATCGAGGACATCTACGTATCGATTCCTCACTGTCGGCATAACTGCGATCAGTTATGTACTTCTCAGGGTTAGGTCGGTACCGCTCCAACTTACCGGCTAGTCTTTTATGATCCATTGGCAACTCATGATCGCTAGCTCGGTCCTGATCCTGTTGACTCTGCCGGGAACCATCGAGCTCGCAACGGTCACGTTCGCGGGAATGCTGCCTATGCGTGATCGCATGCCTAAAGGCATCGGCACGACCATTGCGGAACTTGCAATCGTAATTCCTGCTCACGATGAAGCGGCCTCGATTGTCCGATGCATTCGCAGCGTAGCGTCGTGCATACTGCCCGACTCGATCCGGACAGAGATCGTTGTAGTCGCCGATAATTGCTCCGACGCGACCGCCAATCTTGCTCGCGCTGCCAACGCTCGGGTTATCGTACGCTCAGATTCCGCGCGGCGCGGAAAGGGATTTGCGCTAGAGTTTGCCTTTCAGACTCTGCTCGATGACGGGTTTGATGCGGTCATTGTTGTCGATGCTGATAGCGTCGTCGACTCCGGTCTCCTTTCGGAGGTAGTCCGGCTGCTTAGAATGGGCGCCGACGGAGTGCAGGTGCGATACCTCGTCCTCAATCCCGAAAATTCCTTTCGGACGCGCTTGATGAATGTTGCCCTCATGGCTTTTAACGTACTGCGAGCGCGAGGACGCGAACGCCTGGGTTTGTCTGTAGGGATTTTTGGTAATGGCTTCGGACTGAGCAGAGCAGCCCTGGGAGCTGTTCCATACGACGCGCACTCACTGGTCGAAGATTTAGAATATCACCTCAAACTGGTCCGGGCCGGGAGAAAAATTGTTTTCGCCGACGGTACCTGGGTGCGCGCAGAGATGACGGCTAGCGCGCGAGGCGCCTCTACTCAACGAGCGCGATGGGAGGGTGGGCGGCTACGGACGGCTGTCCAGAATCTGCCGGAATTGCTCGCGGAAGTTATTACAGGAAAGTTACAGCTGCTCGAACCTTCTCTCGAGCTGCTCCTGCTGCCACTCGCGTTTCAACTGACGCTTCTCGGGCTGGTCGCATTGATGCCATTCAGTCTTGCGCGCATGTATGCACTCGTCGCGTTGGCGCTCGTCGCCGTCCATGTTGTTGCTGGAATCCTCGTGGGAGGCGGTGATTGGCGGGACTTCGCCGTTTTGCTTTGCTCGCCATTCTACGTTGCCTGGAAGCTCGCCGCTTTGCCCAGGACTCTGAATTCAGCCCGGGGTATGGCGCCTTGGGTCCGGACTGATCGCTAACAGGAAAAACCTCTGGGCTGCTCGCCCGCGTTAGGTTTATCCGCTCGCCCCGGCTATCGCGTTCGTTTTCGCATCCAAATTTCCCCTCCGGACATACGGTAGCCTCCGACTGGATCGAGTGCGACGCATTAATTTGAGGAGTCACAGCATCGTGCGAAGTTGCGCTCAGCCACGCTTGGCTCGAAATCGGCGGCAGCACGGTTTCGCCGTACAGCCATGGTAACCCCCACTTTTCCCGGCGGCTACGCGGAAGTCGAGGACAGGTCCGCAAACACGGCGATCAACGATAGTCAGCCAGCCGATCGATCTCCGACTCGCCCAATTATCAACTTCCTTCGAGATGGCGAGAAAAGCTATTTGACGCCGGCCGATGTCGCTTTGATGCCGCGTCCATCTTCAGCAGAAATTTCTGCCGCGTTCACCGAGGCTCTGGACGCCGCCAGATCCGATTTTCCCATGCGTCTCGAGCGCGATCGGCAAGCAGCGTCCGGCAATGCTCCCCTAAGGAATCCTCGCGTCGAACCGGGGAACGCACGGCCAAGCGCCACTCGTGCGAGGCGGGCGCCCAGACCTCTAGGTCTCGTTCCGCGGCTGACGACATCGCTGACGGAGTTCGCGCGGCCGCAGGTGAAAGTCCGGTTGATGGGAGTTCTAATTGATTGCGTCACCGAAAAGCAAGTGATCGCCAGCGTAATCTCGAGTATTCGAGAAGGACGCGGAGGCTGGATCGTCACGCCGAACGTTGACCACCTTCGAATCATCAGCCAACGTCCTGATCTGTTGGCGACCGTCAATGAAGCGAGTTTGAGAGTGGGGGACGGAATGCCTCTGATTTGGGCCAGTCGGATACAGGGAACTCCGTTGCCAGGGAGGGTGACTGGCGCGGGACTGACAGTGAGTCTGACCGCCGCCGCCGCGAAAGCTGGAGCGTCGATCTTTCTCCTGGGAGGAAGCCCCGGCGACGGAGAAGCCGCGGCTGCCGTACTCAAACGCTTGAATCCGAGCTTGAAAATAGCGGGCATCGTATGCCCGGCGCTCGGCTTCGAGAACGACCCGCTCCAGATGACAGAAATCGGCAATGCGTTGCATTCGGCCAAGCCCGATCTCGTTTATGCGTGCTTCGGATTCCCCAAAGACCCACTTGTGATTTCAGCGCTGCGCCACCGTTTGCCATCCGCCTGGTTTCTGGGATTGGGCGGAAGCTTGGCTATCGTTTCCGGAAGAACGAGACGTGCACCCCGATGGTTGCAGAGTGCCGGCCTGGAGTGGCTATGGCGGCTCGGACTTGAACCTCGGCGTCTTTTCGGACGCTACATCATCAAAGATTTGCCGTTCGCGATTCGATTGCTCGCCAGTGCCTTGGTGCAGCACTGACCTTGGTGTTCGGAAGGGCACTACTCATCAAAGATCTTGAATCCTTCACTTGAGATGAACCGATGCCCACGTCCAGTTTCTGCACCGAGCTTCTCCAAGGTTGATCGGATGTCAGTGAGATCTCAAATAATTTCTCAGTTCGAATCAGTCGCGAAAGAACAGAATCAGAAATTGCCCCCCTTGTCGGATGATCTGGTGCTGCTGGAATCCGGTCTAGATTCGTTGTGCTTTGCCGTTATTGTCGCTCGGCTCGAGGATGATTTGGGATTTGATCCCTTTACCGCATCCGAGGACCTTGAATTTCCTGTCACGCTGAGCGATTTCATAAGGATTTACGAGGATGGCGCAAGGTGACAGTCGGCTTGCCGAGCGCTAAGCGAGGTCTCTCGCGCTGCTCGCTTATCGGTCCCAATGCAACGGTACCTCTGGGAGATCTGGCCTGGGTTTCGAGCCTGGCTGGGCGCCTCGAGGATTTGCGCGGCAGATCGGTGCTCATCGCGACGCGCGATCAGCTGACTGCCGCGTTGGCGCTCATCGAACTCGATGGCATCGCCCGCCGAATGGTTCTTTGCCCTCCCGATCTACGGCGCGAGCTTCTTTCTTACGTCGTCGTAACCGCCCGCGTGGATGCCGTGGTGTCCGATGAACCTGAGCCTGCCGCCGGGATTGCGGGCATTAAATGCTTCGTTACCTGCAGCCGCGCGCTCATGCGCGACGATTCCGATCGGAGCAAGAATCATCAAACGGAATGGGTTCTTCTTACTTCCGGCACCACCGGCGTGCCTAAGATGGTATTGCACACGTTGTCGAGTCTGACCGGTGCTATCAAGCGCGACGAGCAGTTGGGCGGCTCGGTCGTTTGGAGCACCTTCTATGACATTCGACGCTATGGCGGCCTGCAGATCCTTCTGCGCGCGCTTTTCGACGGAGCATCTCTTGTACTCTCGAGCGCCGAGGAATCGATGGGGGACTTCCTGGCCAGAGCTGGTGCGTACGGTGTTACGCATATTTCCGGGACTCCGTCACATTGGCGTCGGGCGCTGATGAGTCCTTCGGCCCGCAACATGAAACCCCGATACGTCCGGCTGTCGGGCGAGATAGTGGACCAGGTGATACTGGACAGCTTGCGAACCTTCTATCCGGACGCCAGTGTCGTCCATGCCTTCGCTTCGACGGAGGCCGGAGTCGGCTTCGATGTCTCAGATGGTCTCGCCGGGTTTCCCGCATCTCTGATTGGCGAGAGAGGCGCGGACGTCGAAGTGAAGATCGAGGGTCACTCGCTTCGGATCCGCTCGGCTCGAAACGCAGTCGGCTACCTGGGGAAGCCCGCCGAGACCATCGCCGGCGACGACGGCTTTGTCGACACCCGCGACATGGTCGAGTTGCGTGGCGATCGCTATTACTTTACCGGCCGCAGGGACGGGATCATCAACGTCGGCGGTCACAAGGTGTATCCCGAAGAAGTCGAGGCTGTTATCAACCGGCATCCGAGCGTACAGATGTCACTCGTAAGAGGACGCAAAAACCCAATCACGGGCGCGCTCGTCGTTGCCGATGTCGTCGTCAAGTTCGACTCTAACCGGAGTGGAGCGGACGAAGGCATTCAGCTGCTCAAGAACGACATTCTCGAATCGTGCCGTCGCGCGCTGGCTTCATACAAGGTGCCGGCTCAGGTCCGGTTCGTTCCGTCGCTCGAGGTCGCGCCGTCTGGAAAGTTGGCGCGTCTCTGATGGAAAAAAACGTTATCGTGTCCGGTGGCAGTCGAGGGTTGGGCCTCGCGATTGCGCATAACCTGGTGGTTGCCGGCTACCAGGTCATAGCCATCGCGCGCGCCGGAAACGAGCAGCTAACATGCGCGATGCGCCAAAGAAACGGGCGCCAACAGGGTACTCTGCTCTTCAAGGCATTCGACCTCGAAGATACGTCCGGCATTCCCACCCTGGTCAAAGAGCTACGCAAGGAGCTCGGTTCGATCCATGGACTCGTCAACAACGCCGCGCTAGGCGCCAGCGGCATCCTCGCCACAATGCACGACAAGCAAATCCAGCGGCTTGTGCTCCTGAACACTGTCTCTCCAATCATCCTGACGAAGCACGTGGTGCGTTCGATGATGGCCGACGGTGGCGGACGGATCGTGAACGTTGCGTCGATCGTCGGCTTCACCGGCTACCGCGGCCTCTCCGTCTACAGCGCCACCAAGGCATCAGTAGTCGGCTTCACGCGATCTCTCGCAAGAGAAGTAGGCCCCTTGGGTATCAACGTAAACGCGGTCGCACCGGGCTTCCTGGATACGGAGATGACGGAGAAAATCAGCGGACAACAGCGCGAGCAGATCGTGCGCCGCAGCGCGCTTCAGCGGCTTGCCGAAGTAGATGACGTCGCCCACGCGGTAGAGTTCCTTCTAAGCGACAAAGCGAGAAACATCACCGGCACCGTCCTGACGGTAGACGCAGGTAACACTGCCTAGACCTACTGCACGTGCTTACAGCCGCATCTTATCGGACTGAATGCTTTCAAAGAGTTCTGCATCAACTTTCACGAAGCGCTGTCTAACCAGATCGTTGAAGTAGATCGGGTCTGCGGTAGCCGACGGGTCATAAGACTCGCGCACAAGTTCGTGCTTCTTCGGCTTGAATGTCGTCGTCGCCTCGATCTCCGCGCGTATACGTAAGAACAAAGGACGCGCGTATTCGGGTACGCGATCTACCAGGTGCTTGCGGAACGCAATCAGATCGAAGTCCTCGCCGACCACGGCCGCGACCATCCCAGCACGGCCTTCCGCGCCTGGAACAGTCACTCCGTAAGCTACAGCTTCAATCACCCCAGGATACGCGCAGACTGTCGCAGCGACCTCGGTGGTCGACACATTCTCGCCTTTCCAGCGGAACGTATCGCCTAGCCGATCGACGAAATAGAAGAATCCGCTCTCATCCCTCCGCATAAGATCGCCGGTCCGAAACCACGCGTCGCCCTTCGCGAGTACGTTGCGCAGGATCTTCTTTTCGGTGGCGGCTTTGTCCGTATAGCCTTCAAACCGGCCGGCTGCGCTCGCTCCGTCGTCGAGTATCTGCCCGATGGCTTCACCAGCTTCGTTGGTTGAGCAGCGGATGCAGAACCCCTCCTGGTTGCGTATCGGCTCCTGGGTCTCGAGATCGAACTTGACCAGCGCTATCGATGTACGCTGCGGAAGGAAGGAGGGTATCCTGCCGATCGCACCGACTCGGCCTTCGCAATTAAAAAGCGAGAAATTGCCTTCGGTCGCGGCATAGAACTCGAGGATCTGCGGAATACGGAAACGGCGCTGGAATTCCGCCCACACGTCGGCGGCCAGCCCGTTGCCACAGGCCAATCTAAGCTGGTGCTGCGCCTCCCGTGAATGCGGCACAGTGTTCACGAGATAACGGCAAAGCTCGCCGATGTACTGGAATATCGTGCACTTCGATTCAACGACGTCATCCCAGAAACGGCTCGCCGAAAATCCTTCCCGCAGCACTACCGATCCGCCGCTAACCAACGCCGCTCCGATGGCCACTACACCTCCGACGCCGTGATACATAGGCAAGCAGTTGTAAACCCGGTCGTCGGGACGGGTATCCATCATGCCAGCAAACCAATGGCTCCATTGCATCAGTCGAGCGTGGCTGACATTGACGGCCTTGGGCAGTCCCGTAGTCCCGGAGGTATAGATGTATAACGCCCGGTCTGAGATTGTCGGCGGCCGGTACTCTGAACCGGCGAGGCCAACATCTGTGGAACGTTCGATTTCGCGGTCAATTCTCGAGAACCCGGCACTGTTCTCGCCATACGCCCAGATTTGAGCCTCAGGAGATATCTTCGGCAAGACGGCTGTTAAAGCTTCGACCAACGAGCCGGCGACGATAACGTGCTTCGGTGCCACGAGATTGATGGCGTAGGCAAGAGAATCTCCGACCAGATTGGTGTTGAGCAACGAAACGATACCGCCGACGCGCGTGATCCCCAGCCAGATCGCCACATACTCCGGGCAATTCGGCATGAGGAGGCACACGACATCGCCAAACGACAGCCCTTGTCCAAGTGCCCACCGCGCATATCGATGCGATCGCTCCGCAAGCGCCCGATAGGTCAGGCTTTCATTCAGAGAAAGAAGAGCGGGCGCAGTACCATAGCGGTCAACCGAAGAATCGATGAGAACCGGCAACGTAACTGCCGGATTGTCGGCTATAGATGCAATCATTCCGAGTGCGCGCACCCACGCCTTAAGAGAGGAATTGCGGCTACTCTGTTGACCGAATTCTGATTTCATCTTGCTAGACGCGGGATGCTCCGCCGACTCTTGAACCCGCAATCGGCGATTCGCCAACTTTTAGCTCTGGATTCATGATGAAATCACGTTTGCTTCGCAAATTCACGCCAACATCCAGTTCGGGCGGATTTCTTTCAACGAAGCGCATCCGGATTCGACTCGCAATCATCACCAGATGGATCTGCATCTCGACCCGAGCGAAAACTTCGCCGATGCAATTTCTCGGGCCCGCAGAAAACGGAAACATCGCTAGCGGATGCCGTTCCTGCGAACGATCGTGGCCGAACCGATCGGGATTGAAGCGGTCGGGGTCCTCCCACAGGTCGGGGTGCCGTTGGATAAAATAGGGTGAAATGTAAATCTCGGTGCCGGCTGGGACGAAGTAGTCATCCAGCCGATCGTCCTTGAGCGCCCTGCGAGTTAGCAGCCAGCCGGCTGGATACAACCGCAACGCTTCGTCGATGACTCGGCGTGCGTAGACAAATTTCGTCAGATCATCCGGCTTGAGAGCCTCGTCTCCGATCAAATCGCTTAGCTCACGCGACAGCTTTTTCTCGACTTCTGGGTGCTGCGACAGCAGATACCAGGCCCAACTCAGGGTACTGGCAGTGGTTTCGTGTCCAGCGACAATCAGCGTCTTGATCTCGTTTACCAGTTGGCGATCGCTCATCGCTTGGCCACTCTTCTGATCGCGCGCTTCCATGAGCATGCCAAGAATATCGGTGGCCGTTGTCTTTTCTTTGGTTCTTTGAGCGGCGAGCGCGAGGATGATCTTTTCCAAAGATCGGAATGCCTGCGCAAACTCCAGGTTGCGCGCCGATTCCCTGGTGAGGATGTTGAAATGCGGCGCCACCTGTTCGTAGTCAGCTCCGAAGATGGAAATGAGCACCACCTCCAGGACCATGCCGCTGACGTCGCGCGTGACGTTGACGCTGACTTTTTTGTGGGCGGCCCCCTCCCACCTCGCAAGCAACGCGACGTTTGAAGCGGCAATTACCTTGGTCAGCGCGTCGATCGCGATGCGGTGAAACGACGGTTGGATCAACCGGCGCTGGGTTTTCCAAAATTCCCCCTCGCTTACCATAAGTCCATTGCCAAGGAGCAAGGCGATGCGTTTGATGGCCTGACCTTTTACGTAGTTCTGGGAGTTCTCGCGAAGCACGTGTTGAGCGTGCTGAGGGTCCCTGCTCGCATACACGCTGGTGCCATAGATCGAGGCTTTGAAAATATCTCCGTATTGCGCAAATTGATCGCCCATCCAGTGCAGAAGGTCTTGAGTCGTGCTGTATTTCCCAGCAGGTCCCGGTGGGATTCGCCCGCGTACGGCTGTCATAGGTTCGACCAGCTCGGATGCTAATTCCGCCGAACCACCTGTCACAATCCTGTTGTAGCGCAGGCCACTCGCGTGCGAGTGAATCTGACCCCAACTGCGCCCACTTCAATCCGATCTATTCGGAGCGAGACCGTACCGAGACCTTTTTTTAGCCTGACGCGAGCGGTCTCAGGTGCAGATTATCGGATTCGTCATGACGACTCCGTGCACAATCGTCCTGCACGCTAAATCGGCCAATGGGAGTTGCGCGGAGGAATTTGCGGAACGAAACGCTCGCCATCCACGGTGGCTACGAGGTCGATCCGACGACAAGGGCAGTCGCCGTGCCAATCTACCAGACCGTTGCCTACGCCTTCGACAGCGCTGAGCATGGCGCGGCTCTGTTCAACCTCGAGGTCGAGGGAAATCGTTACAGCCGAATCAGCAACCCGACTTGCGACGTGCTCGAACGGCGCATCGCCGCGCTTGAAGGAGGAGTGGGTGCGCTCAGTGTAAGCAGCGGTCAGGCGGCCCTCCACTACTCCGTTCTGAACGTAGCAAGGAACGGCACGAACATCGTCTCCGTCCCGCAACTTTACGGAACGACCCACACTCTGTTTGCGCACGTCCTGCCGCAACTGGGGATCAACGCCCGATTTGCCGAGAGCGATCATCCTGCCGCGATCGAGAAACTGGTTGATAAGGATACCCGCGCTCTCTTTTGTGAGAGCGTTGGGAATCCAGCGGGAAACATCTGCGACCTCGAGGGGCTAGCAAAGGTAGCCCACAAGCATGGTGTCCCCTTGATCGTCGACAACACGGTCGCAACACCAATTCTGCTGCGCCCGTTCGACTACGGCGCCGACATCGTCATCCACTCCTTGACGAAATTTATGGGAGGGCACGGCACGACGATGGGCGGGATCGTCGTCGACAGTGGCAAGTTCCCCTGGCTGGAGCACGCCCATCGGTTCCCGATGTTCAGCGAGCCGGACGCGTCGTACCACGGTCTCGTGTACACCGACCATTTTGGCGCAGCAGCCTATATCGCGCGCTGTCGAACCGTGTATCAGCGGACCATGGGCTCGGTCCTATCGCCGCTGAGCGCTTTTCTGTTGCTCCAGGGCATTGAGACCGTCGCCCTGCGAATCGAGCGTCACGTCGAAAATGGACGCCGGATCGCTGAATTCCTGCGCGACGACCAGCGGGTCGAGTGGGTCAACTACGTCGGGTTCGAGGACAACCCGTATCACGCGCTCGCCCGCAAATATCTTGGCGGACGGGCCTGCTCGCTGATGACCTTCGGAGTTCGAGGCGGATACAAAGCGGCGGCCAGATTTTACGACGCGCTGAAGCTGATCAAGCGGTTGGTCAATCTTGGCGACGCGAAATCACTGGCATGTCATCCGGCCTCGACGACGCATCGACAGATGTCTGCAGAGGAGCAGCGCCGGGCGGGCGTCACACCGGAGATGATCAGGCTCAGTATTGGAATCGAGCACGCCGACGACATCACCGCCGATCTCGATCAGGCGCTGGCCGATGCGAAGTAGCGTAGACCGCCGGTAGGGAAGATCATGGTCAAGATACAGTCGGGGCCAGTCAGGGCTGCGCTGAGGGATGTCACCCGCGGGCTGCAGCTCCGCGACAATGCCCCCCTCGTGATCGGGCTGGTCAATAACATGCCCGACGCCGCGCTGCAAGCTACCGAGCGTCAATTCTGCAAGCTCATTGACGAAGCCTCGCGAGATCTTTTGATTTTGGTGAGGTTCTTCGCGATGCCGCAGCTCCGGCGTTCGGAGGCGGGCCTCGCGTATGTGAGTCAACACTACGAGGATGTCGGCGAGATGTTCGCAGACCGTCTCGACGGCCTGATAGTCACCGGCGCGGAGCCGCGCGCAGCAGTGCTGTCTGACGAACCCTATTGGTCCACCATAACTAAAGTCGTGGATTGGGCAGAAGACCATACCACTTCGACGATCTGGTCGTGTCTTGCAGCGCACGCCGCCGTCCTTCATTGGGACGGAATACAGCGGCGGCCGCTCAGCGAGAAGCTTTCGGGCGTGTTCGAGTGCGCGAGGGTCGCGAACCACGAAATCGTATCCGGTAGTGCACCTCAATGGCGCGTGCCGCATTCGAGATACAACGATCTACCTGTGGAGGAGCTCCTTTCGAAAGACTATTGCATTTTGTCGAGATCGCCCGAGGTGGGTGCCGATACGTTCGTCAAGCAGAGGAGAAGGAGTCTCTCGATCTATCTGCAAGGCCATCCGGAATATGACCCCGAGGCACTGTTCCGAGAATATCGCAGAGACATCCGCGAGTTTGTCGCGCGAGAGAGAGATACATACCCCGAGATGCCGCGCGGCTATTTCGACGATGATACCGCGGCGGAACTTGACCAGTTCCGGCGGCGAGCGATTCAAGGCCGCATTACATACGTC
>JBAWCX010000315.1:0-28216 GCA_049590495.1 Binatus sp. (SeqCode) | reverse complement strand
CCGCACGCACCGCGCTCAGCAATTCCACCGCTGCGTCGGTCTTGACCAAGTAGCCCGCGCAGCCCGCGTCGCCGAGCGCCTCGAGCACATATTCCTCGTCGTCGTATTGGCTTAGCACCAGCACTTTGCATGCCGGCGTTTCTTTGGCGATTCGACGCGCCGCCGCGATTCCCCCGATTCCCCGCATCGCGACGTCCATCACCACCACCTCCGGCTTCAGTTGCGCGGCGATTGCGACCGCCTGCTCGCCGTCCGCGGCTTCCGCGATCACCTCGCACTCCGTCGCGAGCACCATCCTCAGCGCCTCGCGCACGATCCGATGGTCGTCGGCGAGCAGCACGCGAATCCGTCCGTGATCTTCCATCACACCGACTCCGGAATTTCGGCGACAACGGTCGTGCGCCCGGTTCGCGATTCCACCGTCAATCTTCCGCCCATCAACTCCAGCCGCTCCCGCATACCCGCCAAGCCGGCGCCTTCGTTCTGGCTGGCGCCGATGCCGGTTCCGTCGTCGCTCACCGAGACGCGCGCGGCCGTATCGATTCTTTCGATCGTGACCTGCACCGACTTGGCCCGGGCATGCCTGATCGCATTGGACATCGCTTCGCGAACGACCTGGAAGCACAGTTGCTGCACCGGGCGCGAAATTTTCTCCGCCGCGCCGTCGTCAACGCGCTGAACAAATTTCGCCACTGCGCCCGCGCGCTTCAGCCGTGCGAACTCGCGCGCGATTGCCTCGTCGAGCGACGCATTGCCGAGAGTGGCGGGGCGAAGTTCGCGCGTCCTGCGGCGCAACTCGACCTCGACTTGCTTGAAGATCGCGCGCGCCGCCTCGCGCCGGCCATCGAGCGCAATTTTCGCCGCCGCTATCAGCTGCGCCTGATCGTCGTGCAGGTCGCGCGCGATCCTGGCGCGCTCCTCGTCGACCGCCGCAAACATCCTGAGCGCAAGCTGACGCACCAGCGCGCTCCGCCGCATCGCGTCCCGCTCCATCACCCAATTCGCTGCCAATGGTGCGAGCCGCTCGACTATCGCCTGCGCCGCCGCTGCCGATGCGTGCGCGTCGCGCGAGGCAAGCGCGATCGCGCCCGCCTCGAACGGTATACATACGTACGAGCCACCTAATATTTTGTCTTCGGAATATTGCCTGGCGTTATCGACGAGGGCGGCGGCGCGATCGCGCCATCGCGCAATCACGATCCGGCGCCGGAAACTCTCCGCCAGCGCGCTGCCGGTTTGCCCCAGGTCGAATTGCTTCCGGCCGGACGACGACGCAGCCACGACGAACGATCCGCCGTCCGCGATCGCAAGGATCCATTGGTCGAAGCCGGCGCCGCCCGCGACGAGCTCGCCAAAGCGGCCAAACCGTTCGTTCGGATGCGCGCGCTGCGCTTGCGCAACCGCCTCATCGAGGTGATTCGTCGCCGCGCGCTCGCGCCCCAGCTCTCGTTTTGCGCCGACTGCCTGCCGTCCGCTGTCGGCGCCGTGGACGCGCCAGAATTCGAGCGAAGCGAGCGCCGCTGCCAGCGCGATCTCGCCGAAAACAGCCCGCGCCATAAGTTCAAGCGATGCTTCAAGTTCAGCGCGGGCCCGATCCGCTCCCGCCACCATCGCGATTCGCACCGCGCTCGCACCGTCGGTGAATGCCGATGCCGCAATCTGGCGCCCGTCGCGGACTCTTTCGACCTGCGCAATTGCGTCGATTTCGCGGTCGCTTAGCGCGACTCGTTCCATCGATTCGTTTGGATCCACCGCACCACGCCCGCGCTTCAACCCACCAGCCGCGACCGCGTCACTCAGCCGATTTTCGAGCGCGACCAGGCTCGCATCTACAATCGCGTCCCATCGCGAGTCTCCTCGCGGTGCGCGGATCACTTCGTCGGGGCCTGCCAGGCTCGATTGAAACGCGATCGCACATCGCTCGGCCGAGAGCATCGCGGCCCCAAGCTCGGCGATTGTGGTGATCCGATCGTGCAACGATGCTTGCCGCGACGCCGGCGGCGGCGCGGCTGCCACAGGTTGTTCGCGATGCTTGAGAGCGGTTCCCAATCCGTCTCACCCTTTTGCTGAGCCGTGCGGAATTCATTTAACTCCGCCTTCACAATGACTCTAAAGGGGGCGGGAGGGGATGCAACGCGTGTCGAGTTACCGAAGGAACACTTTGTTGCGAAGAGAAACTCTTTCTGTCGGCGAGGTGCGCGATCTTACCTCGCCAGCGGATATCTGGAAGCCGACAGGGGGACAAGTCGTCCCCCTATCGGCGGGAAATTCAGATCACGGAATCGCGTTCCAGAAGTCGCAAATGTGGTCCGTGTTGAAGGACCCGCTGGACTCCACGACCGGTGTCGGCGGAATCAGCGACTGGAACTGGTCAACGCTCGTTGCGTAGGGCGACCAGGTCGGCAAAGAGCCGCCGTTGGGGTCGCCGCTAACCGCGAAATTCGTCCAGTAGTCGACCATCGCCTGCGATAGCTCCTTCTGAGCGGGGGTGAACTCGAAGAAGAATCCGACGTCGAAGAGGTACTGAACTTCGGAACCATGGTACGCACCCAGCGGGAAAGTCAGGCCGGCGGGCGTTGGTTGCGGCGGCGCGTTCTCGTCGTTGAACTCATACGCATAGGTAGTCGTGAAATTCGAGAGGAATTCATCGCCGTTGCGCGCAGAGCAAGCGAATATCCCGTCGGTGCCGGAAGTGCCGAGCACCTGGCCACCCGGCGGCGGCGGCATATATGGATAGAAGAATTCAACGATGGGTCCGAGCATTGGTCCATACAGAAGGAGAGTGGCTTCCTGGTATTGCATTAGAGTCAGGATCGGGTTGCCTACGAGGTCGTACGCATCAGCGACGAAGATGCGATACTCGTCGTGATTGGTACCCGCAATCACCGGGACTCGGTTGAAAGTACCGGCGGCAAAGGCCTGGCTGGGCGTCTCGGTTAGCAGCGTCCCGTCCACGAAAGCGTACAAGACGCTGGGCTCGTTGCTGACCAGATCAGTGTTGGAAACCGCGCGCAGGCAGGCGGCCGTAGTGCATCCGAAGCCGCTTGCGACCGAGTCGCCACCGGGGACCAGACTTCCGGGCGGGGGGTTCTCGCCCACCGACAACGGCACGACCGGTTGAATAAAAGTGTCGAACAGGAGATAAGAGCCGCTTTCGGAAATCGCATGCGAGAACAGCCCGGCCGCAGTAGGTGACGCGAGGTTGCAATAGACGCTGTGGCCACCGGCGGACTCGCCGAAGATAGTAACGTTGCTCGGGTCGCCGCCGAAGGCCGCGATGTTGTTGTGCACCCACTGCATCGCGAACTGCTGATCCATGAGGCCGTAATTCCCGGCGTCGTGACCTTCACTGTCGAGTGCGGTCTGCGCGAAGAAGCCAAGATAGCCGAGGCGGTAGTTGATCGTAACGACGATCACGTTGGCGGGTGCGAGGAGTGGCGTGGGATCATAGTCGGAGCCCGCGCCGCTGGTCAGGCCGCCGCCATGAATCCAGAACATCACTGGCATGGCGCGGCGATGCTCGTTGTCGTCCTTCTTGAAATTGGGAACGTAGACGTTCAGGAACAGGCAGTTCTCGCTGCCTGAGCCGTCAGGCTGGGTGCATTGGCTGCCGAACGACGACGCGTCGAGCAGGCTCGGAAACTGTCCGTACGCCTGCGGAGGCATCCAGCGCAGGTTGCCGACGGGAGGCGCGGCATACGGGATTCCGAGGAACTCGGCGACGTTCCCGTTGATGACGCCCTTGACGGGGCCGCTCTCGGTCACGATGGCGGGGGTCTTCTCCATGGGGCCATCGCTGTTGCTGTCGTGACGAACCTGGCTCGCGTGCGTGGCCTGTGCGTACAGCGACGTGGCGGCGCCCGCGGCGGAGACGCTGCCGAGCGTTATCGCACAGGCGGTCACAATCGCGAGCACGAGATTTGAGGTGGATCCGACGCGAACGGCGCGCCGGAAGCGGTCGCTACGTGGGTACATTGCATCCTCCACCGCCTCGGCTCGCCGACGAACGGCAGCGAGCTTGGGCGCACTACGGGTTATGTCGGAGGCAGCGCAAGGCGCACACCGCCCGCAAATACAGGGCATACAGTTTGCGTCAGGCGACTCTCCAGAAACGGCTCTAGCTCGCGACTAGTAGCCGCCCAGTAGCAAAAAAAGTCAAGTCAGAATTCACACTGCGGGTTCCCAAATCCAGGAAAAGGGTTGGTGCGGTTAACCTGGTCCGCATCGCCGGACGGGGCGCAGAATCTCGCTAAGGATGTCCTGAATCCCCCGACTTCGACAACTCGTCGCCGAGCGCTTTCATCTCGGCGCCGAATGCCGTCCAATCGCCGGCGCGTATCGCCTCCATCGCGCGATTGTAATGCTGCGCCGCGCTCCCCATGTCGGCTTTGCCCGGGCCTGCGCCCTGCGCGATCGACTGCGGCGCCGGCTCGTTGACTATCGCCTTGGCGATCGTCGGCGCCGGCGGCGCTTCGTTTTGGAATAGGGCTGCCAGCGTCAGGTCCAGCGTATCGCCCATCACCACGCGATCGCTGTACGACGCGACCACCCGCTGCAACTCCGGCAACTGGCCGTTCTCGGCGCGGATAAAGAGCGGCTCGACGTAGAGCAGCGAGTCCTGGATCGGTATCACGAGCAGGTTGCCGAGCAGAACTTTCGAACCCATCTGGTTCCACAGCGAAAGTTGCCGCGAAATTTCGGGGTTCTGATTGATGCGCGCCTGGATCTGGTAAGGACCGTAAATCAGTTTGTCCTTCGAGAACGCATACTCGAACAGATGACCGTAGTCCGCGCCGTCGCAGCGCGCCGCCATCCACGCAATCATGTTGTCGCGCCCCGACGGCACCATCGGCAGCATCAACATGTATTCCGCCTGCGCTTCGCCCGGCAGCCGCATCATCACGTAGTACGGCGTCATCGGGACCGTCTCGCCGGCGTAGTTTTCGCGCGGAAATCCCCACAGGTCTTCGCGATTATAGAAGACCTGCGGATCGGTCATATGGTAGGTGCGGAAAGTGTCGGCCTGGATCAGAAAAAAATCTTCCGGATAGCGGATGTGCGCGCGCAATTCGGGCGTCATCGCCGACATCGGCTTGAACATCGCGGGAAACACCCGCTCCCAGGTCTTGATGATCGGGTCGTCGGGATCCGCCACGTAGAAATCCGTGTCGCCGGTGTACGCGTCGACCACCACCTTGACCGAATTGCGGATGTAGTTTATCCCGTCGGCGTTGCGCTGCGAGTAAGGGTAGTGATCGCTGGTGGTGTAGCAGTCGACGATCCACACCATGCGCCCGTTGAGGATCACCGCGTACGGGTCGCGGTCGAGATTCAGGAACGGCGCGATATACGCAATGCGGTTCGAGATGTTGCGCCGGATCATGATCTTGCTGTTCGCCACGATATTTTCGGTGACCAGCAGATTGATGTCGCGATAGAAGATGCTGAACAGCAGTCGGCGAAAAAATCCCGCCACCGGCACACCGCCCGATCCGCCGTAGTACGAAAAAACGTTGTCCGCACCCTTGGGATAGTCGAACTCGGGCGTCGCCGAATCGACGACCGCGTAGTTGTCGCGCGCCTCGCCAAAATATACCGCCGGCTGCGTAACCTTCAGCCCCACATCCGAGACCGCCGGTATATCCTTGATATAGAACACCGGCAGCCCCTCGGTGTCCTTCTTGTTGACCGGGCTCATCGCCAGCCCCGCGCCGTGCGTGAACTTGAGATGCTGATTGACCCAGGTCTGCGCGGTCTCGGGCAGCGCGTCGATATTCATCTCGCGCGGCGACAGCATCACCTCGGTGTACTTGCCCTCGATCCAGTAGCGGTCGATATCGACGTCGCGAAAGTCGTAGTAGGTGCGAATTTCCTGCAGCTGGCGGTACGTGTCGATCAGCGGCCGCGGATCCCACAGCCGGATGTTCTTGACGGTCGTCGAATCCTGCTCGAGCGCCGCCGGAGTCAGCGCACCCTGCCCCGCAAACGGCTTCACGTCGACAGTGTCGAGCTTGTACGCGTGCCGCGTCGCCTCGATATTGCGTTCCAGGTACGGACGCTCGACCCGCAGCTCGTCGGGCTTCACCCACAGCCGCTCGATCACCGGCTGGACAAAATTTATGATGAGCGCGGGGCCGAACACGATCACGAACGCGGCCACCGGAATCCGCAGTCCGCTCTCGCGCGCGTTGTACATGCACATCACGGCGGCGCCCAGCGACAACACCACCAGCAGCCACAGCCCCGGCTGCCATAGGATTCGGTCGACGTAGCGCAGCCCGAACACCACGCCGTTGGTATGCAACAGCAGGTCGAAGCGGCCCAGCCAGTAACTCATCGCGCGCTGGATGAAGAATAGTCCCAGCAGCACCGACAGATGCGCCGCCGCGCCCGGCGCCACCCGCGGTGGCGTTTCCTTGAAGTCGAGTGCCCCGCGCGCCCAGTAGACCGCGATCGCCATTCCGGCCGCCAGCACGATCAGCATCAGGAACAGGTCGCGGAATTCCTCGAGCAGCGGCACCGTGAAGATGTAGAAGCCGATATCGTTGCCGAACGCGTGCTCGACGATTCCGAACGGCACCCCGTAGATGCCCTTCAGGTAAACATCCCAGCTCGCCGCCTCGCCTTGGGCCGCGAACAGCGCCAGCAAGGCCGCGCCGCCCGCGACGATCACGCGCCACGGCACCCGTTCGCCGAGCGCGCGTATCAGCTCGGGCAGATTGACCTCGACCATCTCGTCGGGCCGCCGCACCACGCGCAGCCGCTCGTGATTGCGGCTCGAGCCAATCGCAATCAACCCGCTCACGAAGATCGCCACGAACGAGACCAGCCAAACGACGAGAAAAATCGCGATTTCCGCGCCGACAGTCGTATTGAAAACGCCGCGGAAGCCGAGTCCCCCGTACCACAGGTAGTCGACCAGCAGCTGGTCAACCACGCTCAGCATCACGAGGGCGACGATAACGATTGCCGCAAGGGCAATCAGGATATTGCGCGGCCGCATCAAGGTGTTGTGCTATTCGCCCCGGCCAATTTGGCTGACGTGTTCCCGCACCACGTCGGGCGGACAGAGCCAGATGAAAACCTTGAGCGAGAGATAGCCGATGACCAGCCAGTCGAGTTCGCCGACGATCGGGATCATGTCGAGCTCGAGCGCCGGCGGCGTCAGCATCAGCGCCAGGCCCATCCACGGCACCAGCTTGGCTAGCGTCGGCACCCGTTCGTCGGTCATCAGCCGATAGAAGACGCGGACGAACTGCGGCAGGTACATCACCAGCCGGCTCAGTTGCATCGGCCCGAGGAATTGCATGCGAAGTATCTTCGAGAACATAGCTTATCCCGCCAGCATCATACTCTAGCACACCACAACGCCGAAGATGTCCTGCGGCGTTTTTGTTACAATTAGCACAGACCGAGGAGGGCGAAGCGGAGTGAAGAGGCACATGGCGCTGGGCGATTTCCTGGTCGCGTACCTGCGCAAGATTGGCGTGTCACACGTCTTTGGCATCCCCGGCGACCTCGCGCTCAAGCTATTTTTCACGCTGGGCCGCAAGCACGGGATGGAAATCATCACGCTCTCGCACGAGCCGGGCGTCGGCTTCGCGGCCGACGGCTACGCGCGCGGGACCGGCAAAATCGGCGTCATCTGCGTCACCTACGGCGCCGGCGGCCACAACATGGTCAATCCGGTCGCGGGATCCTTCTCGGAACGCGTGCCAATTCTGATTTTCTCCGGCGGTCCCGGCGAAGAAGAACGCAAACTCGGCACATTGATTCATCACCAGGCCCGCGAGATCGATTCGCAGCGCCGCATCTACGACGAAGTCACTTGCGCGGGCGCCGTGCTGACCGATCCGCGCACCGCTGCGGATGAGTTGCATCGCGTCGTGAAGCGCATCTGGGCCGAGCAGCGGCCCGGCTACGTCGAGATTCATCGCGATATGGTCGATCGGCAGATCGAAGTCCCCGACGAACTGATCGAATGGGACGGGCGGCTGCACTTCCCGGAATCCGACGCACGCAAGGTCGACGAAGCGGCGCACGAGACGGCCGCGATGTTCAACGAGAGCCGCAAGCCCGTGCTGATAGCCGGCATCGAGATTCACCGCTTCAAGGCCTCGCATGACCTCGTCGAGCTGGCCGAAAAAATGGGCGCGCCGGTGTTTACCACCGTGCTCGGCAAGGGCGCGTTCCCGATGGACCATCCGCTGTACATGGGCGTCCACGTCGGCCCGATCAGTCCGCCGTCGATCGTCGCCCGGATGGACGCCGCCGACTTCGTGCTCAACCTCGGATGCCTGAAGACCGACATGAACTTCGGCAACCGTCCGCCGCACGTGATTCAGGGCAGGACGGTATGGGCCGTCGATCGCAAGGTCGAGGTCAAGTATCACACCTACACTGACGTCGGCGTCCGCGATTTCGCGCGCGCGCTGTTGCGCGACAAGCTGCGGCGGCATCATGAGCAGGTTCACTACGCCGACAATCTTCGCGAGATCGCCGCGCGCAATGGCAAGCCGGTCAAGGTCGCCCAGATTTTGTCCGCAGTCAACGAATTCCTGGCTGACAAGCGCGACTACCTGGTCGTCGCCGAGTCGGGCGACATGCTGTTCGGCGGGCTCGACATTCGCGTGCCGCATAACAACGCTTACTTCGCGCAGGGGTTCTACGCCTCGATGGGATTCGCGGTGCCGGCCTCGCTTGGCGCGCAGATCGGCAGCGGTCTGCGGCCGCTGGTGATGTGCGGCGACGGCGGCTTTCAGATGACCGGCCCCGAAATTTCGCAGGCGCCGGCCAAGGGCGTCAATCCGATCGTGGTGGTGATCAACAACGGCGGATGGGGCATCTTCCGGCCGATTGCCGAGCGGCGCGAACTGCTCGACATCCCGCCGTGGCCGTATGCGCAGCTCGCGCGCGATTGGGGCGGCGAAGGATTCGAGGCGACCACCGTCGAGCAGTTGCGCGATGCGCTCCGGGCGGCGCACGACTGCAAATCGTTCGCCATAATCGACGTGCGCGTCGAACGCGACGACCTGTCCCCCGTCACGGTGAAGTACATCAAGGCGGCGGCGAAACGCTCGCAGGCGCCTGCCCAGCAAGCGGCCCGTGGGAATTCGCGCCCATGACCGATTCAATCGACACTGACGCACTCAAGGCCGCCGCGCTCGAAAAATATCGGCGCGCCTATCGCGATTTCAGATGGCAGACGCCCGAGCACTTCAACTTCGCCGCGGTCATCGACAATTTCGCCGAAGATCCGCGCCGGGTCGCGCTCCTCTGGGAGGACAGCGAGGGCAACCGCGCGCGCCTGACCTTCGCGGACCTCGCCGCCCAATCCAAGCGCATCGCCAACGTTCTCGCCGGCCATGGCATCCGGCGCGGCGACGCGGTCATGCTGGTGCTGCCGCGAATCACGCTGTGGCAGGCGGCATATATCGGCGCGCTCAGGCTCGGCGCGATCGTTGTCCCGTGCACCTCGATGCTCCGCGAGAAGGACCTGATCTATCGCGCGAACCATTCCGGCGCGCGCGCGATAATCGCCGCCTTCGAGCATGCCGCGATGATCGCGGACCTGCGCAAGGAATGCCCCAGCCTCGAGCACTACCTGATTGCCGGCGCCGCGCGCACCGGCTGGGTCAGCCTCCAGGAATACATGGGTCACGCCTCGCCGGCGTTCAAGCCGGCAGATACCAAATCGTCGGATCCCGCGATTTGCTATTACACTTCCGGCACCACCCGCGAACCGAAAGCGGTTCTACATAGTCACTCGTATACTTACAGTCATCGTTTCACCGGGCTTAACTGGCTGGACGTGAAGCAGGGCGATATCCATTGGACGACCTCGGACACCGGCTGGGCCAAGGCGGCGTATGGCGTGCTGTTCGGGCCCTGGATGAACGGTGTGACCACCTTCATGTACAACGGCCGCTTCGACGCGGCGAAAGAGCTCGACTTGATCAAGCGCTACGGAGTTACTACTTTCTGCGCGCCGCCGACTGAGTATCGAATACTCATTAAAGAGGATCTGGCCGACTACTCATTATTCCCCAAACTGAGGCATTGCACGGCGGCCGGTGAGCCGTTGAATCCCGAAGTGATCGAGGTCTGGCGCGAGAAGCTGGGACTCACGATTCACGACGGCTATGGACAAACGGAAACGACCGTCCTCGCCGCGAACATGCCCGCGATGCCGGTAAAGCCGGGCTCGATGGGCCTTCCATTCCCCGGCCACGACGTGCGTGTGCTCAACAACGACCTGGCCGAAACCAGGACAGACGAAATCGGCGAGATCGCGGTCCGAGTTAGTCCAGAGCGGCCGCCGTCGCTGTTTCTCGAGTACTGGAAAAATGCGGAGGAGACCGCCAGCGTGTTTCGCGGCGATTGGTACCTGACCGGCGACCAGGCCACCCGCGACGCCGACGGCTATCTATGGTTCGTCGGCCGCGCCGACGACGTGATTATTTCCGCCGGCTACCGAATCGGCCCGTTCGAAGTCGAGAGCGCCCTGCTCGAGCATCCCGCCGTAATGGAATCCGCAGTGGTCGCATCTCCCGACGCAGACCGCGGCTCGATCGTCAAAGCCTTTGTGAAACTGAGACCCGGCGCCGAGCCGGGCGAGAGGCTCGTCACCGAATTGCAAGAGCACTGCAAGCGCGTGACTGCCCCTTACAAATATCCTCGCGAGATAGAATTCATAGACGAACTGCCCAAAACAGTGAGCGGCAAAATCCGCCGCGTCGAGTTGCGCAAACAGGAAGAATCGCGCAAGGGTAAATCTGTTTGAGTTCGAGAGACTCTTTAGACATTTAGAGATTGGGAGAAGCACAATGGCAAAGACTTTTGGAGCGGAATCAACGGCGGATGAGGTCCTTGAGGGCGTCAATCTATCAGGTAAGCGAGTGCTGGTGACTGGCGTCTCGGCCGGCCTCGGCGTCGAGACCGCCCGCTCGCTCGTCACGCACGGCGCCACCGTCGTCGGCACCGCGCGAGATCTGGCGAAAGCGCGGCGTGCTCTCGCGGAAGCGGGCAACCCATCGGTAGAGCTCGTCGAAATGGATCTCGCGTCCCTCGCCAGCGTGCGCAAGGCCGCGAGCGATTTGCTGGCGCGTGCCAAACCCTTCGACGTGATCATCGCGAACGCCGGCGTGATGGCCTGTCCGCAGGGCAAGACGCAGGACGGCTTCGAAACGCAATTCGGAACCAATCACCTCGGGCATTTCGTGTTCGTCAATCGGCTCGTGCCGCTTCTGAAATCCGGCGCTCGCGTCGTCACGCTATCCTCGGCCGGTCACCAGATAAGCGATGTCGACATCGAGGATCCGAATTTCGAGCGGACTCCTTATCAGGCCTTTACCGCGTACGGCCGCTCGAAGACGGCGAATATTCTCTACGCAGTGGCCCTCGACAGCCGGCTCAAGGGACGCGGCGTGCGCGCAACGTCGATACATCCGGGCGGGATCCAGACCGAGCTAAGCCGGCATCTCACGCCCGAACTCATGGACCAACTGAGGGCGCGAATCAGCAAGATGGAAAGCAGTCAGGGGCGGGAGTTTCGCTTCAAGACGGTGCCGCAAGGCTCAGCGACTTCGGTATGGAGCGGGTTTGTCGCGCCGGCCGATTCGGTCGGCGGGCACTATTGCGAAGACTGTCACGTATGCCAGGTGAACGACGATGCGACCTCGCGCGTCGGCGTGCGCTCATACGCCCTCAACCTAGCGCACGCGAACGACCTATGGCGCAAAAGCGAAGAGATGGTCGTCGAGCACTTCACCTTCTAGGAGAGCGGTGTGTAACTAGGCGCTAATTTTGCTCTGCTTCCTCGTCTTACGGTACAATCATCAGGTGGCTTAAACTTGGATGTCTTCTTGCCGATACTTGAGGATGATTGATGAACAGGTTCAAATTTCTTACCGTTGTCGCCGTGGCTGGAATTTGCTTCGCAGTGACTGCTCCCAAAACAGAGGCTCAGGTCAGCATCAACATAGGAGTCCCCCCTGAGTGTCCTTACGGCTACTATGAGTACGCTCCTTACGCTTGTGCTCCCTACGGCTACTACGGCCCAGAATGGTTTACGAATGGTGTGTTCGTTGGCGCGGGTCCGTGGTTTCATGGCCCTGAACACTTCCAAGGCCACGTAGACAACCATTACGATCCTCAGCGCGGCTACAAGGGCCCAACTCCAAAGGTTGGCGAAAAACCTGAGCCGTCAAAGCATCCCGAAAAGGTTGCCAATTTCAAAGGAAATGAAGTGCATGATGGCCACGGTCACGTAGGCGGCAAACCCAACAAGTCCTAACATTGAGCCCTACCGGTACTGATGGTGAACTACGCGCACTGGGTGCAGGGGTCACCCCTGCCGAAGGAAGTGTGAAACCCACCGCGGGTTTCACATTCAATAAAGTGATTTACCGATCCGGACTCACTTCGGCGCCGCTTTCTGCTCGGACCCAAGGTAGCGCTGCATCAGCACTTCCATGACCTGCGCCGGCGCGCGCCCTGCATTCCCATCGAAAGGCGGCTGCGGATCGTATTCGATACCTACCTGGATCGCGTGCGCTACGGTATCGCCAGCAACGCGGCGCACCAGATGCAGCGCCATGTCGATACCCGCCGAAACTCCGGCCGCCGTGATGATTTTACCGTCCTCGACGATACGCTCCGAGCGCGGCTCGGCGCCGAACTCGCGCAACTTCTCGAGAAACGCCCAATGCGTAGTCGCCGGCCGTCCCTTGAGCAGCCCGGCCGCGCCGAGCACCAGCGCTCCCGTGCAGACCGACGTAGTCCATTGCGTAGTCGCATCGATCTGTCGGACCCACTCGAGTATGTGAGGTTTCTCGCGCACCTGTTGCTCGCCCCTTCCGCCCGGCACGACCAAAATGTCGGCACTCGTCACGTCGGCGATTGAATAGTCCGCCACCAGGCCGAGCGTGTGCGGGTCTGCGCGCTTGATACCCGCGGTCTCGGCGACGAACATCACCTCGGCGCCCGGGATTCGGCAGAGCACCTCGAACGGACCAATCGCATCGAGCGTGGTCAGGTCATCGAAAATCAGGAAGGCAATTCGCATGGCGTTCTCCTTTTCGTCAGGCGCTCAATTTTTGATGGAAGCGGCTTCGATACGCGCTGGGCGGCACGTGCAGCCTGCGGATGAACGCGCGGCGCATCGATTCGCGCGTGCCAAAGCCGCACTCGGACGCGATCGAATCGACGCCGTCGGCGGATTCTTCCAAACGGCGGCGCGCCGCTTCGACGCGCGAATTCTGGACGAATTCTCCCGGCGTCACTCCGACCTCGCGTGTGAATACGCGCGCGAAGTTGCGCGGGCTCATCGCGGCGCGTCGCGCGAGCGTGTCAACCGACAGATCCGCGCCGAGATGGTCGGCAATCCACCGTTGCAGCTCGCGTAGAGGCTCGCGATCCGCGACCTGCGCGCTAAGCTGCACGGAAAACTGCGATTGACCGCCGGGACGGCGCAGGAACATGACCAACTCGCGCGCGACGGCCAGCGCAATGTCGCGGCCGTGGTCCTCCTCAAGGAGAGCCAGCGCCAAATCGATTCCGGCGGTCACGCCGGCCGAGGTAAATATTTTGCCCTCGCGCACGAAGATCGGATCGGTCTCAACCGACACCGCTGGATACTGCGCCGCGAGCCGCTCGCATTGCCGCCAATGAGTGGTCGCGCGCAGTCCGTCGAGCAGACCAGCCTCAGCGAGCAGAAACGCTCCGGTGCACACCGAGCAGAGGCGGCGGGTGCGACGGATACTGCCGCGTAGCCAGTCGATCATCGCGCGATCGCGAAGCGCGACCGTGGTTCCCCGCCCTCCCGCCACCAGGATTGTGTCGATCAGTCCGCGCACCTGCGCTATCGAGCGGTCGGCAATCAGTCGGATACCCGATGAAGTCGCGAACGGTCCCGCTTTGGCGGCGGCTATTTCCACCGTGTAGGCGGCAATCCGCCATCCGCGTTCCTCGGTCAGCAATCGCGCGGCGCGTCCGAATACTTCCAGCGGTCCGGTGACGTCGAGAATCTGCGCGTCAGGAAAAGCCAGCATGACGACCCGGCGAGTGCGGGTGCTGGTCGAGTTACGCGCAATCGCGAGTCGCGACTTTTGCCGTTTCGCGTTCATCGCGGCGAATTATCGCGCGCATCGGTGCTGGCAGCAATAGTTGAGCTGCCACATTTACTGCCATTCGTGGCTACGCGGCGGACATTTCGATGATCTGGAGATCGGCGCCGCGCCGATGCGCGCTCATCGGTGAGATGTGTCCCGTGAAGACGCTTTTGTGTAAAAACATGCCTGTGGCAGTACGATCATCGCGTGATGGGAGCGCTCTGAGGTTTGCGGCGTGCCTGTCGATTCTCACTTTGACCGCGTGCGACCCGATCGTCACGATCGCCGGCGCGAATTTTCCAAGCTGGCTCTTGTGCATGATCGTGGGGGCTATCCTCGCTGCGATGGTGCGCCCGCTCCTGGTAGTGGCGCGTCTTGAACCGCACTTGGGCCCTCTCACAATCTTCTACCCGAGCTTGATCGCGACGTTCGCGATGATCGTCTGGGTGATCTTCTTCAATCGGGTCTGACGGAACATGGCGTCAGGCGGCACGCAGCTCGCTCGCAATATCGCGGCAAAGATTCTCGCCGCCGCGGTCTATGCTGTCACGATTCTGCTCGCGCTATATGTCACTCGCATCTACCTCGCGTATCCGCAGACCGACGACGCTTACGTGCGCGCGGACACCGTGGGCATCGCGCCGCATACCAGCGGACCGATCACCGACCTGCCGATTCGCGACAATCAGCACGTGAAGAAGGGCGATCTGCTCTTTATCGTCGATCCCCGCCCGTACCAGGCCGAACTCGATTCCGCTGTCGCCACCGTTGAGCTCACGAATCTGCAGATCGGCGCGCTCGACAACTCGATTTCCGCCGCCAAAGAGCGGCAGGCGCAGCTCGAAGCCGATCGCGTTTACGATCAGCAGTACCTCGATCGAATCACTCCGCTGCTCAGCGAAAATTTCGTCACCGCCAACGATGTCTCCAGAGCCAGGAGCAAGCTCGTCGCCGCTCGCGCGGCGGTGGAGAGCGCGAAGAGCGAGGTCGCGCGCGCCACCAACGAACTCGGCAAGTACGGCGATATCAACGCACGCCGCAAAGCCGCTGAGGCCGCAGCCTACAAGGCGCGTCTGAATGTTGAGTACTGCTACGTGAAGGCGCCATTCGACGGCTACGTGACCAACCTCAATATCGCGGTCGGCCAATACGCCAACGAGGGCAAGCAGGTGGTGAGCCTGGTCGATGATCGCAACTGGTACGTGCTGGCGAATTTCCGCGAGACCTTTCTTTCGCGGATCAAGCCCGGCATGTATGCCGAGGTATTCCTGCTCGGCTATCCCAACGTGCGCTTTCGCGGACGCGTCGAGGGCGTGGGGTGGGCGCTGTTTCAGGACAACGGCGCGAGCGTTGAGGGCTTGCCGCGCGTCGAGCCGACTCTCAACTGGGTGCGCCTTGTTCAGCGCTTCCCCGTGCGCATGACACTCGAGAATCGCGACGCGCGCTACCCTTTTCGAATGGGCGAAACTGCAGTCGTCACGATCAAGGGCTACCGGTGAGTTCCCACGTCGCAGCCATTTTGCGCGATGCGCGAGCGATCACGGGTGGGCCTCGGGCGGAATTGCTCCCGTTGCGAACGTCACCGCGGCCGCCGAGATCAACAACTCCGCCTTGCTTTGAATGATCGTGAAGCGCGCCGCGGCCAGCTCGCGCTCAGCCGACAGCAAATCGACGATGGTCGCAAGCCCGAGCCCGTACGATCTGAAATTGGAATTGTACGACGACTGCGACGCCGTCAGCAGCGCCTGGGCGTAGTCGTACTTGCGCTGCGCGGTTCGAAAGGTGAAGTACGCGCGCCAGACGTTGGCGGCCACGTCGAGCTCCGCGCTCTCGAGGTCGGCGCGCGCGGCATCGCGCCGCGCCTCGGCCTCCTTGATCGAGTTGACGCGCGAGAAGCCCGTGAAGATGTCCCACTTGAGCGATACGCCCGCGCCATATTCCGGCGCCATCGCATTGAAGGTCGGGGTCTCCGGATTCGACAGCCGATAGGTAAAAGCCTGCTCGCCGTAAAGCTCGTAAGCCCCACCGTCGGATATAGCGACGCATGCGCCAAATCGACCTGGGCTTGCCGCGCGCGCACTGTGGAAACCTTGGCGGCAAGATCGGGGCGCTCGCGCACAGCGGAATCGATCAGGCGCTCGATATCGGCGCCGAGCGATTGTGGGATCGGCTGATCCTTGAGCAATTCAACTTCTGGAGCATTGTCGGCCCGCACTCCCATCGCGACCGCGAGGTCCGCCTGCGCGAGGCTCACCGCAAGGCGGGCGTTCTCGAGATCAAAGTCGGCCTGTGCTTCGCGCTGACGCGCGAGCAGGACTTCCGGCGCCGTTGCGAGCCCGTGTTTCTGACGGAGCTCTGTCGATTTGCGATCGGTCGTCGCGAGCTTCACCGTAGCCGCCGCGGCTTCGACTCCAGCGTGTGCTGCGTCGAGTTCGAAGAAAGATCGTTCGACGTCGAACACTACTTCCTGCACCTTGCGATTGAAAATCAGGTTGGCGGCGACGAGTTCGTTCAATGCGGAGCGGGCTGCGGCGTCGCGCCGTCCGAAATCGATCAGGTCGTAGTCGAGTGACAGTATATTTCTGCTTTGCCAGGTTTTCAGCGCTCCCCAATGCTTTGGAACGAGGTCAACGAGCCGCTGATATCCATCGTCGCTGTGCGCACTGACGATCGGGTAGTAAGGAGCACGCGCTCTGCCGGCGGCGGCCGCCGCCGCTTCGGCCGAACGCCACGCACTTCGGGTCGAAGGATTGTTGGCGAGCGCGTGGCCGATCAGCTCGGTCAACCCCAGGCTCCTGCCGCTGAGTGGGTGATCCGAGAGCACCGCCGCTTCTGCCGCCGAGCCGACCAGCCCACGTTGGCCGGGCGCGGGCGCCCATTCGCGCTGAACGGCTTGCGGAGCCCACGCATCCGGATTCAATTCGAGCTGTTCTGCGGACTTCGCGCATCCACCAAGGGCGACAATCGCACACAGGCTGGCTCGAAGGGCGCCCCGAAAGATGCGTGAAGGCTTAGACGACTGGTCGTCGGTTCGATAAAGGTGCATAAGAATTCCACCATCGAATGGCTATCGCGTTTCCAACTATTCGCGCGTTCCTAAGCTCTTTGAAAACCCGCACCACGTCCAGCGCGTTTTCAGGCGCGGCTCAGCGATGGCATCGATAGGCACCGCCACCTCAGGAAGCATCGCGCTTCCCGCCGAGCCGAACGATCAATCCTTCCGCATGATGTTGAGGTTATGGCGCGCGGAACTCGCGCCGTTTCCGAATCGATGGCGTCGCGCGGCACGCGTCGCGTTCGTGACCGCGCTGGGAGCGGGCGTCACGGCAGTCCTTCAGATCTCGAATCCGCTCGGGCTGACGATGCTCCTCAGTTTCGCCGCGCCCGAGTATGCGTTCAGCCTGGCGACCGCGATCAAGTTCCTAGTCGGCGCCGCTGCCATGCAAATCCTCATGCTCGCTGTTGTTGGCGCGCTGGTAACCGCTCCGGTCCCCCACGTCTGCGTGTTTGTGGCCTATACGTTTATCACCACGTATCTGATTTATGGTGTGCCTGGTCTGGGCCGGCTCTGGATATGGGTGCAGATACCGACGGTGACGGCCTTTTACCTGGTGCTGTTCGACTCTCGCGCGCTGGGCTGGGACAACGCTCAGATGTTTGCCGGCCTGGCAGTCGCGATCACGATGCTGTGGCTGTTCAACAACGTGATCTGGCCTGCGCCCGCGGCTGCCGTGTTATCCGGTTCGCTTCGCAGCACGCTGGAGCGGTCGCGGCGGCGACTTGAACTGCTGATCCGTATTTTCATCGCCGAGGGCGGTGCGGTTCCCAATGATGACCGCGGGGTTGCGTCCAAGCTCGCCTATCATCTGACGTTGCTGGAGCCCGCCACTCGCAACGCCGCCAATGTTCGCGAGCCCGCGGAGCTATTGGCAGCCGTGACCGTCGCGGAGCGGATTCACAATGAAATCGATCGGCTATCCGTGGTTGCCTCCACTCAGCTTGGCGCAACGCTCGACGAAACCGGCAAGCTCGCGCTGCGCGAGGCAGCGCACGCGCTCGAGGCGCACATCTCGGGAAGTGATCGAACAGGCTCGCAAACTGAATTGCTGGCAAGAATTGATAACCTGCGGCAGGCACAGGCTGCGCCCCCTGAGCGCGAGGCACTGGCGGGACTCTCGGCGCATTTTGAAAATCTCGCCGCGCTGCTTTCGCCTCAGCCTGACGAACTGCCACGCGCGTCAGCGGAATTGGAGCCGCCGCTTCCACAGCCGGCCTTTCATCTGAACAAGTTCCTCATTCGTTTTTGCGCGCGGCACACGATCGCCATGACCGTCGCGTTCATCGGCGGGCTATTCGACAACAACGCCGCCCTTCACGCGGCGCTGTGGCTGCTCATGATCGGCGGTCCGCCCAGCCATGGCGGAACGCCGAAGAAGTTCACGGTGCGCGCGATCGGCGCGGCCGGCGCGCTGCTCTTCGCCGCGCTCGGAACGATCATCCTGGCGCCGAACTTTGTGTCGCTGCCGCCTTACATGCTGGCGATATTCATCGGGGCTGCACTGATGACCTACATCGGCGAAGGCGGCGGTGAGCTTTCGCACCTGGCGATCGGCGGGACGGCATTCGTGATCGCGTTCAGCGCGCCAGGCCCACGTCCGGACATGGTGGGCTCGATCTGGTCCATTTGGGGAATCAGCCTCGGCATGATTATCCGCGCCGTCGTGTCGCTCGTGTGGCGCGAGCACATGCCTCGCACGCTCGCCGAGGAATTCGAACGGCCGCTCGCCGCATTGGTCACGTTGACGCGGAGCGCGAGCCTCGAGGAGCACGAGATCGCCGCGGCCGAGATGGTGATCATCACGGGCGTTCAGGCGATGCTGACCGTCGCCACCGACGCGCAACTTGAAGGGTCGGCGGCCGGGATCGACGCGCGCAACCTGGTGGACGCGCTCGATACGACGGGCCGGCTCGCGTTCGCGCTGGGTAATCTTTCGACTGCGGAGCGCGGGCCCGATCGCGACGAGTTCGACAACGCCATCAGGGCGCGCCTCGAATCGTGGCTCGCGAGTCTGCGCGCTCAACTCGAGCCGGGCCAGTTGAACATCGCGCCGCTGCGGACGATGGTCGCGACCGCTATGACGCCTGAGCTGACAGCCGTCGATGATCCGGCGCGTGAGCGCATCGCTCGACTGATGCAGACCCTCGACGCGCAGCTCCGGATGATTTCACTTCGCTGAGGCCAACAGATCGCGCGTTCGAATCGCTGCTACCGATCGAACAGATCAATGGCGTGGAGATTGCTGCGCCGGCGTCGCCTCGACAGAGCGCATCGGCAGCGCGGCGCGAAATCCCGGCTGGACCATCAGCAAGCCGACGGCGCGCGAGAGCGCCACCGACAACGACTCTGCGGGTTCCGTCTCGAGCGGCAGAAAGACCTCGGCGCCGACCGGATTTGGCGGCTCATTCTCGATGCCACTGATCTCGCCCGAGTAAGCTATCGCGCCGGCGCGACTCTGCAGCCGGTACTTTACGCGCACCACGGCGTTCATCGTGAAGTACTGTCCGTGTATGGTCTGGTTCGAGCCGAACCGCTTGTTCACTTCGAGTTGGTCGAGTTCGGAAGTAAGGATGAAATCCGTGCCCTCGGGCGGCCTGCCGCCGTCCGCATTCGAGTCCATCGGCACCGGCACCAGGCCAGCCTCTCCCAGTCCTTTGATCAACGCGTCGTTGAAAGTGCGAGCCGCATCGGCGACCATGAGCTGAGCCTGCGCGCTGCCGTCGGCGGTGTAGATCGTGCCGGCCTCGGAATCAGGGGCGCCGAAATTTCCGGTCGTGGGCGGCACCCCAATCCTCACGGGACGGAAAACATTCTGCGACCCGGCCACGAAGCCCGGAAGATAGTGAACCTCGAGACGCGTGCGCGGGTTGCATCCGGTCAGCAACGTCACGAGCGCGATCGCGACCAACGCAAGGCAGTCGCGACTACGATTGCGGCCGCGACACTGCAGGATGCCGGTCCCTCCACCAGAAGACGAAGACCACGAGCAGCAGCACGAATCCGGCCACGCCGATCCATCGCGAAACCTGATGCGCCATCGTCAGGGCGGGATACAGTTCGTCGCCCACCAGATAGCCGACAGTGACAACCAGCGAGCACCACACGATCGCGCCGAGTATGTTCCATCCGAGGAACTGGAGGAACGGCATCCCACACGCACCCGCCATCGGTCCCGCCATGAATCGCACGCCCGTGATAAATCGCGCCATGAAGACCGCTTTGCTGCCGTGAGTCTGAAAGAAAAGTTGCAGGCGTTCGTAGCGCGTGCGCATGAAGGGGAACGTGACTGCCAGCCGGGTCAGTACCCGTTGTCCGCCGGTGCGGCCGATCACGTAGCCGCAACAGTCGCCGGTGACCGCGCTGACGATTACGACGACATATACGAATCGCAGATCGAGCAGCACTTGCCCCGCGAGGAATCCCGCGGCGAGCATCACGGACTCCTCGGGCACCGGGACGCCGAGGTTGCCGACGAATACGGCAATGAAAATGCCAAGGTAGCCCCACGTCGCGAGCAAAGCCGCGATATGCGCGGGGTCGGTTAACCCATGCATTGAAGATCCATCTGTCGCGAAGCCGGCGCCGTTCTCACCCCTGGCACGGCCATCTCTAGCTTGCCGGATTGAAGGTGCCGGCGTAAGAGCCTCCAGCTAGATCAAATGCTGAGATTGCGGGAAAGAAGCAGCCTCGCGATCTACACACGGCTTGCAGTGCATATGGTCTTGTAACCGTCCGTTCGCTCTGTCCCTGCGGCGCTCCTTGATCGTCATAAGAGACGTGGAGCGGAAGGCGACAGCGACTCAATCTCGCTGACGACTCGGCGAATGGCCGGTTCAAGGTCCATGAAGTCTTATGAGCCACGGCGGCCGACCGCCGATTTGGCTCCATGTGGCGCCGCCATCCGAGGTCGCGAGGATAAACCCGTTGCCCCAACGCATCCAGCCGACCTTCGGAGTAACGAAGCTCAATTTATCGGGAAAGTTGACGTAACGCCTTCCCTCAGGTCGGATGTACGTCGAAATGTCGTGTTCGGTCTTGCCTTGTTTTCCGAGCACTGCAAATGTTGCGCTGTTCCGATCCTGGTAGGCGACGATCCAGTCGGAGTTCGCCACCGTGGACGCTATTTGCATGAGTCTTTCTCCGCCCAGGCTCAGGACCCTGCTGCGTCGCCATGTCTCGCCGCCGTCCGTGGTTTCAAAGAGCTCCGCGGCCGATTCGTCATCGGATCCACAATATCTCGCCGCGAAAAAACCGTGATCGACGTTCTCGAAGATCGGCAGGTCGTAGGCGGCGCATGTCACTGGGGCCTTGCCGTGGAGTGCAGCGACCATCACCTCGGTCCACGTTGTTCCACCGTCTCGCGTAGCCTGAAGTTCAATTTGCCCGGAGCCGCCGACGTGCATGCCGTCGACGACAGCCCATCCGCGCCGCGCGTTAACGAACATGAAAATGCCGGGAAGCTCGACCTGATGCCAAGTGCGCCCTGCGTCTGACGTGGCAAGGTCCAGGGATCCGTATCCACCGGTATCAAGATCTTCAAAGCTGACCCCGATCCAGCCGTGATCGAAGTCGGCAAAATACAGCGACCCGCTGCCTCGCAAATTCTTCTTGACTGTGTACCTTCGAGGAATCTTCACCGGTGTGATCGACCAAGTCGTGCCGCTGTCACGGGTTGATGCCAAGTCGATTTCCTCTAACGTCTCGTTTTGACCCTTGCCGTTTCGATCGATGAGCACCCAACCGGAATGGGTATTAAGAAAGAACACGCTGCTTATGTCTGTATAGACGCACTGCGCCGCTGGCGGAGTGATCTCTTTCCATTCGCGCCCGGCGGTCGTTGTCCAAAGGAGGGTGCGGCTCGAGAACTGATCGCCCGACAGCACCCATCCCTCGCTTGCACTGAGCAGCTTCATCCACAGGGGCATGTATGGGTAGCTGCTCTCTGGCGGGTAGTCGCTTTTCGCCGGAACTGGGATGGGACGGTGTCTGCACGACTCGGTAGCTGGCCGGATCGGAGCTGTAGGCAAGCCATTCGCCTGCACCCGCACAACGCTTTGCGGCGAATTGGACTGAGCGACGGCGCTCCCCGGGGATTGGCTCCAAACAAGTACCGATACTAGCAACGAAGCCACAACTGCAGGCCGAATGCGCATAGCGGCGTTTCTGTTGCGGAACATTACGGGCGCCGTTGCCGGATTACCAGGATGATTCCGATGAGCGAAGCTATAGCTATCAGGTTGCGGTGGATGAAATGACGACGCGCGGGCGTCGCTGTAAGATCGTTGCGCCGGTAGAGTCGCAGGTATCCGCTGTCGAGAATCTGGTCGTAGCCTGCGGGAATTTCGCCTAGTCCCGCCGGCGGAGGGATCTGCTCGAGGATATACGGCGGTCGCCCTGCCATCGAGTCGGACAGATTGTTCATCCCGCGCACGCGGCCGCCCATCTGATAGAGATTGTCCGGATGATGATCGATTTCGATCGGATCGTCGTCGATTCCGGTAAGGATCGGGAACTGTACGAGCGACCACGACGAGGTGTCGTGCGCGAGATGGAGAATGTGAGTCGCGGTTGTGATGCGTCCGGCGGCGATCTCCTTCTCCAACACGTCGATTAGCGGGCGCTCCTGGTCGCCGAAAGTCCAGCGCCGATCCGAATGTCCCGACCAATAGCCCTCAGCCGCCGTCTGCAGGTTGAACGCCCAATTCTCGGTGATCGAATGTTCCACTGAATCGTAGTCGACCGGATCGGTTATCTGGTACCAGGGATAGATGAGCAACGTCATGAGGACAAAAAATACCGCCGGCCGCGACCATCGGTCGTAAGCGAGCGCAATCGCGAAGCCCGCGGGGAAGATCACAAAGTACGGGCACCAATAGTCCCATAGCTTTATTGCCACGTCCCACAGCATCATTACCGACGTATTCTGATACTGCGGCAGATGAGCCAGTGCGTCGATATATTCGCCGACCAGGCCAAGACTGAGCGCCACCGCGACCAGCGCGGCGTAAGGAATTGGCGCCTCGTCGTCGCGCCACGAAACCGCAATCGCGGCGACCAATCCAGCGAAGCAAAAGAGCATCAGGATCGGGAGATCCTCGGCCACCTTGTGAAACAGCGAGAAACGCTCCTGCGCCTGGCGTAGCAAAACCGCGAAGATGAACGCCGCGATGAGGGAGCTATTCAAAATCCGCAGCGCGCCTCGATTGCCGACCGGCGAGGTCAGAGGAAGCGTCGCGCTCGCCACGATGATCATCGCGATTCCTGCCACAATTGACGCGGCGAGAACGAAATACGGCAGATGGTGCGCCGTCGAGATGGCAATGTCGGGCACAGCAATCAGCGTTGCGCCTGCCAAACAAATCAGACCCGCGACGAATCGCCGATAGTCATTTTCAACCGCCCAGAACAAGACGCCGGCGGACGCAACGATCATCGCGAAGCCGCCATTGAGCGAGTGCGAGGCCAACGCCGCGCCAAGAAGAATCGCGCCGAGCGCGATCAACGTCCTCCTATGCGCGGGGTCGAGGAAAAACGCCAGCGCGAGTCCGATCAGCGCAAAGTCCACCGCGGTGCCGCGCACCCCCTGCGCTCGCCGAAACAGACACGTCCAGAAAAGCAGTAGCGCGGCGATGCCGCCGGCGGTGTCATTGAACAGCGTCTTGCCCAAACGCCAGCTTGCAAAGATCATCAGCGCGCAAATCGGCAGCATCGCCTGCGACTGCGCCAGTGCTCCCGCCCCAGCGTGAAGGTCTGCGCCCAGGCCAAGCATCGCGAGGAACAGCTCGAGGCCCGGCGTCTGCGCAGCCGGTCCCCAGACTCCATAGGCCGCGTTGTCGAACGGCAGATACACGCCGAAAGTGATGATCCGCTGCACCGACGATGGCACCGCAAGGACGTCCATGAACGGCGCCACCGGAGAAGCCAGCTGCAGCGGCAGCATCGAGACAGCGAGCAATCCCGTCGCGAGCAGAGCAAGCTTGTGTCCCGTCGTTGGAGCCGCGCGCGGAATCTTTGGAGGATGATACCAAAGTGAGACGGTGCCTAGCGCCAGCAGCGACCAAATCGTGCTGGTATTGAAAAGCCCGAGCGGGCCGAGCAGGACACCGAGAAAATAGCCGAGCGCCCACAGCCCGGCGACACCACCCAGCATAGCGTCCGCCAGATCGATCTCAGGATCGATTCGCAGTATAAGGCCGGCGATCACCGCGGCGCTCCACGCCCAGAAAATCCAGATACGCACTGCGGCCCACAACGTCGCGGGCAGCACCTCCGACATTCCGCGGATCGCTTCGAGCCAGCTCAGATGGTAAGGGAAGTCACGCAGCCGCCAGATGGCGATCGCGGTGATAAACGCCAGCCCGAGCCATACCGCGGGCCAAAGACGCTCATCGCCGCGATGGCTCAGCCTTTCCGTTCCAGTCTCCAAATCACTATCGACGCCGCGAAGGTCGCGAGCGTGATCCATAGGGCGAGTCCTATCTGATCAGGTGTGAACTCCAGGTCGACGCTATGATGCCCCGCCGGCATCTTCACGGCGATCTTTCCTCTCTCATCGTAGAGTTCACCATCGCCGCGCAGGCGCCAGCCCGGGTACAGATTCTGATTCACAACTAACTCGGTCGCGCCAGGCGCGTTAACGTCATAGCGCAGGTGGTTCGGCGTCCACAGCGTTTGATCGACGGTTCCAGGGCCTAGCAGGTAATATTCACCCCGATAGCCGGCCTGGTTGTATCCTAGCGGGTTCTCAGGAATATCGTTATAACCATATCCCTGGCAGTTCACCGAACCCATATTCGCCTGGTTGATCTCAGTCATCGTACCGGTGTTCATGGTCCAGTACTGTTTGAAGCTTGCCGAGTATGGATACGGCTCAGTCGGGTATAAGAATAGATAGCGGGAATTCGGCGGCCCTACCATCCAGCTATCTACAAGACCTAGCACCAGCAGTGCAACCGCGATCCGCTTCCCCCAGGGCTCGAATCTCGAACACAGGAAATCCGCTCCGTATGCCGCAATCACTCCTAGACAGAATACGAGCGGAATAAGATATCGCCCCGGAAGTCCCGCGCTATCTCCCATCGGCAGATAGAGGAGTATGAAGACCGCGGAGTGCGGCCCCGTCCAGCCGCGCGCGAATAGCACGAATACAATGGCGGGTACCAGCCATGGCAGCGACTTGAGTGGCCGGCTGACGAGACCTACGACTGCCAGCACGATAAAGAAGGCGGAGAGATAGGCCCCGTATTCAGACAATGCAAATTCAAACCCGATACGTGGGCGAAAGAGATCCTGGTTTCGGGACAAAAGAAACATCGAGATCAATCGCATAGAGATCGGTTCGATTCCAAATGGATGCTTGGGGTAGATGCCGAGTTGCTCCGACATCGGTATCAGTCTGAGTGCGGCGAATCCCAGACCGAATACTCCTATGACTAGTCCCGAGATGAACAGCCTTATGCTCAGTTGCAGCAAGGTGAGCATAGAACAGACCGATCCTATAATTATCGCGGTATATAGAAAGGTGTAGTTGCCCTCGGTCAGTGTCAACGCACATAAGGCGCCACCTATAACTGCCGGCATAAACGTTTTTGTCTGGATGGAAATAAACAGAAGCGCGGCTACCCATGGCAAATAAGCCCCAGGCAGAAAATTCAAATGGCCGACTGCAAGATGCAGATAAAGCCACGAGCTGGCCGGAAACATCACCGCACTCACGGTCGCGGCTACCTTGCCGAGATCCAGCACGCGTCCCAGAACGTATCCGCCGGCGAACATGATCGCCAGGTGCAGGTAGATATCGATCCAAAGTCCTATGCGAAGGCCGGCCAACAGATAAAGCACAAAAAAGGGCGTGACAATCGACGACTCGGGATTCGACAGCATCCCCATGCCGCCGCACTTGTACGGATTCCAGAACGGAAGCTGATGAAAATGTATTACCGTCCAGTAGGGCGCCCAGCGCAAGTCGGTGAATAGGTCCGTGTCACCATTGGATGGAAGCCGCGCCAGATGCTCGAGTACCGGCCCTCGCCTCAGCCAGGATAAGACGCCCGGCCCAAGGTCCCCGACCTCGCAGATCATCGGGTACAGGAACACTGCCGCGAACACCAGCGACGCAACTGTGAGCCACGCAAATTCGCGCGCGTCGAGACGGAAAATGCGTCGAGCTTCCGCGCTCGCCCCGCTATTCACGCAGGCGGCTCGCGCTTGAGACAGTTTGCGTCAAACTCTGAGGTCGAGCGCATGGCTACCCGCTTTGTAGCAGGGTTCGATTCGTTTCGGGCCACATGAATTACGGTGTCGCAGAGGTCGCCGCGCCCCGTTTTATCGCCACTTGCGCAGCGACCCAATCGAAAAACTGGGCGGCTTCGCTGGCTTGAGGTTCGGTTTCACCCATCTGCTTCTGATAGTTCGCCAAGATCCAATATTCGAGCGCGGTGGACTGGTGATTTATGACTACAGTCACGTCGTCTGGCAGCTTTGGATTCAGTCCGTCGCATTTTCCGCAGGTGGCATGCCGGTAGGCGCCGAAATCAGTCGCGTTGAAAGCAAGGATAAGATCCCCGTCGGTTGTCGTCGCAACCGGTTTGGCCGTCAGCACTATTCCGCCCGTGCCGGTGTTGCCACTGGTCATATCCACAGGCGCGGTTGTCGCGACATTCTCGAGCAAGAGGACCGCGCCTTGCGTGTCGACCGGCTCGCTGAACGTCCACGTCGCCGTGCTCGGCTCGTTCGCCTTGATTGCATGCCAATACAGCGACTGCCGCGTCGTTGGACTGGAATCGTCGCGAATCATTTGCCATCCGGCAGGCGCGGCGATCGTCGGCTTCGGGCCTCCATAGGTCAGTACGTCGGCGATTGCGACCTGGCCGACTTGCGCCTTTGAGCCCCAGTCCAGTGAAAGGCTGCTCGCGCCTTTCGTCAGCGGCGTTTTCGCGGACGAAACTACATTGGCTCCGCCGACTGAGTTTTCAGGGGTTTGCGACGGCCCGGAATTGCACGCGACTACAAAAGCTGCGGCAGCCACCATCAACGCACGTCTGATCATTGTCCCTCCCTGCACGATTTCTTCCTCGGCGACGCTCTCAACTACCCTTTCGCCTCGATGTCGGCCCGCCGCCTGCTCGGCCGTTTCGTAGTTGGCGGTTACTTCACCGCTGACAGGAAGTCGCCGGCCACGCGCACGGCCTCCTCCGGCACTTCCCAGAAAAACATGTGGCCCGCGGCCCTGAGCGTATGCTTTTTCGAACCGGCAATGGCGCCGCGCAAGACCTCCGCGTTCGGATATGGCACGATCGAGTCGTCGTCGCCGTGCATAATAAGTGTCGGCGACTTGATTTGTCCAAGCCGGGCGAAACTGTCGAAGCCACCAATTGCCTGTCCCTGCCGCATGAACGTCACCATCGGCGTCATCGGGTAGTTGCCCATCTCCGCGATCGCCTGATCGAGTATCGCCTGTCCCGCACCCGAATTCAGAAACGCTTTTCCGCAGGCCACCGAAAATGCGCGCCGCGCCTGCTCGACCGGAACCATGCCGGGCGCCGGTATCAGGTTGGCGATCGCCGCCGGATCGGCCGCGATCGAATGCCTCGAGCCGCAGTTGGTGCATCCGAGGGCCAGCCCGCGCGTGCGCGACGGATACGCAAGCACGAATTCCTGCGCGATCATCCCGCCCATCGAGATGCCGAAAATATGCGCGCGCGGAGTCTTCGCATGGTCGAGCACGGCCGCGACGTCCGCCGCCAGGTCGCCGAGCGTGAACTCGGCTTGAGCGCTGTCGCTCTCGCCGGTGCCGCGATTGTCGATGACGAAAATCTTGAACCTTGCTTCCATCAGCTTCAGAAATGGCTCGCCCCAGCCTCGGCCCGATCCGCCGAATCCCATGATGAGCGCGACCGGCTCGCCGTTCCCGCGAATCTCGTAGCGAAGCTTGAGGCCGTCTCTGGTCTGAGCGAAATCGCGAACTGATGCCACGTCGGAATCTCCTTAACGTCGGTTTCTATGATGAATACTAACTACGGGCGGGCAGTCTCAAGCGGCAACGTTG
>JBAWCX010000314.1:0-5369 GCA_049590495.1 Binatus sp. (SeqCode) | reverse complement strand
CACTCGGATCATTTATCGCGCGGACGTTCTGGCGCCTGTCTGATTCCGGTCTGATAGGTTCGCACGAGACATTGCGTAAGGCAATCTCGCTTGCCGCCGGTACTGCGGTGTTGATCTTCGCGATAGTGCGCACCTGGCCGCGCGGCAACACCGGAGACGAACCCGACGTCGATCGTCGCGCCTATTCGTTGTGGATCGCGACGATGATTCTGATATCACCGACCTCATGGGATCACTACCTGGTGCTGCTTCTGCTCCCCTTCATTGAGATTACCTCGGCCGCGATGGCCGGTAGAGTCGGGCGTCCTGCCGTGGCCATGTGCATCGTCAGTTACATTCTGGCGGAGCTCGGCTTCTGGATCTTCACGGCGAGTAGGTTCGTACATTCGCACTCGATACTGACTACCGAGATGGGCTTCATGAGCGCCGCGGCCGCCTGGGTTGGAATAGCTCTGTTCGCGGGAACATCCGCAAGGTTAACCGTCGTACGCCCAACCGGCTTGACGGCGTCTGCCAGCCAATCGGCCACGGTATCGTGACTACCCGGACTCGGGACGCGCTCGGCGGCCTTTCGGCTTTTGCCCTCTATCTCGCTATTTCGCTGATATGCTTCGCGCGCACGCTACCCGGCCATCCCGCTGAACTCTATATCGGGCGCGACACCGATCCGCCGCAGACCATGTGGTTCTTCAATTGGTGGCGGTTTTCGCTCGCGCATAGACTCAACCCGTTCTTCACCGATTGGGTTTGGGCGCCCTCGGGAGTCAACCTTGCCTGGACAGCCATCGTCCCGATCCTTGCCTGGATATCAATCCCTCTGCAAATCACGATGGGCGAGCCTGCCGCCTACAACATAATCGTTGCGTTCGCACTCCCGCTCGCGGCATTTTCAGCATTTCTGCTATGCCGCCGCGTGACGGGATCGTTCTGGCCGTCAGTCCTGGGCGGATACATCTTCGGTTTTTCGCCCTACATGCTTGGCCAGGTTCTCGGCCATCTTAACCTGGTCGCGGTCTTCCCAGTGCCGCTTATCGTGCTAGCGACACTGAAAAGACTCGACGGTGAGATTTCATCGCGACGATTCGCGATTCTGCTCGCCGCGCTGTTGACAGTGCAGTTTCTTTGTTTCCCGGAACTTTTCATGACCGTCACCATCGTGGGCGGTTTCGCCTTTTTGCTCGCACTCGCACTCTTCGCCAGCGACCTGCGCGCGCGCCTTGTGAGCCTCATCGCTCCGGCCGTAGCCGGATACGCGATAGCCGGCGCAGTGCTGTCGCCGTATCTGTTCTACATGCTGGCACGGGGACCTTCTCCCGCTCCCGTCTGGGGGCCAGGCAGGTATTCGGCCGACCTGTTGGCATTTCTGATACCTGCGGAGACACTTATGTTCGGTATGGTACACGCCGCGACCGGAATCACGCGCAACTTTCAAGGCAACATCTATGAGAACGGCGCCTACCTTGGCCTCGCGATCATCTTGTTCGTCGAAGTCTTTCGGCGACGCTACTGGCGCGAGCCCGTCGGCAAATTTCTGACGATCCTGTTTGTGGCCATCGTGATCGCGGCGATAGGTCCGACGCTCCATATCGCAGGGATGCAGGGAATCTCGATGCCGTGGGCGATTGTCTGGCGGATGCCATTTATTTCTATCGCGCTGCCGGTACGCTTCATGATGTACGCGTTTCTGGTGGTAGCGATCATGACGGCGATGTGGTTCTCGGCGTCGCCGGCGCGCCCGCTGACTAAGTGGATCGCGGCCGCTGTTATTCTGATATCAATCGCGCCGAATCCGCACGCATCGTTCTGGGTAAGCAGCTTCGACACGCCGGCATTCTTCACCGACCGAACCTATGCAAGTGAACTCGAACCGCGCGAGATCATTTTCCCGTTGCCATGGGCGCAGCGCGGCAACAGCATGTACTGGCAAATGAAGAGCGACATGTATTTCCGAATGGCCGGCGGATATACAGGGAAGCCGCCGTTCGAGTTCGATCGAATGCCGGTCGCCAATTACTTTTACGGCGGCCTCGATCTGCCCGAGGCAGGCGACCAGTTGAAGGCCTACATCGCCCGCTTCGGTGTGCAAGCAATCATCGCCGACCCCAAGGAACCGAATTTTGAAAGCTTCAAGCAGACCCTGGATTCGCTCGGAGTCGCGGGCCTGAACGAAAAAGGCGTGTGGATTTACAAAATCCCGCGCGATTCATTCGCGGCGTACGCCAAACTCCCGGCCGCGCAGGTCGAAGCGCGCGCCGACGCACTGCGCTTCGATGCGATCCTCGAAGCGGCCGGAAAGTATGTCGCAGACGGACACGATCTCTCGAAGCTTTCCGCGTCGGAGCTCAAACGGCTCGACCTCATTCCTCACGACTGGTTCGTCGATACCGCTCCGCACGGCTATTTCGATTGGCAAATCGGACCGACAGGCGTCGGCGGAGCCGGCATCATCATCGTTGGCTCGTACGAAGGCGTGCGGCCGCTGATCGAGCGCTATCGTACCAGCGCGTCCGAGATCGATTATCCGGCGCCGACGCGATGGACGCCCGACTCGCATCCCCGCCTCGATGTCGTCATGCCATTGCTCGTGACTTTCGACGCGGCTCATCTTGCCGCCGCCGCGAAGAGCCTTCGAGACTCGCCGCCTCCAGAAAGAACGACGCCGTTTGTGGCCGGCGTTACAGCCGGCTTGTAACTACTTAATCCTGGCGTTTCTGCGCGCGCAATTTTTCGCTGATAACCAACGCGCCGAGTGCCGCGGTCTGTCGCACCGGAAACTCCGCGGGCCGCCGGATGGCCTTGTAGCGGGCATCGAGGGCCGTCAGTCCGTTCATCACGCGCTCGCGCGCCTCGGCCAGTGTTGGACGGGGCATGATTCGGCGGCCATTGTCGAAAACCGTCTCCATCAACTGAACCGTTTTCGCCGCGATCGGTCTGAACTCACGTGCGACCGTGGTCGCGCCCTCGTCAAAGATCCCGATCAGGTCCGCGAAGAAGGATCCATTCGGTGCATAAGCGCGGAACAACTGCTTGCGGCCTGGCGTTGAAATTTTACCTGCCGACGTCTTGAGCCGGGCGTGATCCTTGTACTCGACGAGCTTGTAGACGAAGTCAGCCGCCGGCGCGTCGTCGCTGACGGCGAGCGCGGTGCCGACCCCGAACGCGTCGATCGGCGCTCCGGCGTCGACGAGTTCAGCGATTCGGTATTCGTCGAGGTTGCCGCTCGCGACGATCGCGATATCAGCGCAGCCGGCCTGATCCAGAGCGCGGCGCGCCTTGCGGCTGAGCTCATGGAGGTCGCCGCTGTCGAGCCTCACGCCCTGGATTTTCACGCCCGCCTCGCGAACTGTCGCGGCGACTGCGGCCGCATTTTCGACGCCACGGAGAGTGTCGTAGGTGTCGACCAGCAGCGTGCTGAGCGTGGGGAAGCTCGCGACGAAATCGTCGAAAGCGTCGCGCTCGCGCTCGTGCGCCATCACGAAACTGTGACTCATCGTGCCGAAGACCGGAATTCCGTAGCGCTTGCCGGCGAGCACGTTGGCCGTGCCGTGAAAGCCCGCGAGATAGCTCGAGCGCGCCGCGATCAGCGACGCGTCCGCACCCTGCGCGCGCCGTGGACCGAAGTCCACCAGCCGCCTGCCGCCCGCGACCGCGAAGCATCGCGCGGCCTTGGTCGCGACGATCGACGCGAATCCGAGCTGGTTGAGCGCGAGCGTTTCGACTAGCTGGGCTTCGATCAGTGGCGCGCGGATCTCGACGATCGGTTCGCCGGGGAAATAGATGGTGCCTTCGGGGAGCGCGCGGATCGAGCCGGTAAAGCGGAGTTTCGAAAGAAATTCGAGAAACGCCGGCTTGAAAAGTTGCAGCGACTCCAGATGCTCGAGCGCGGCGCTCTCGAAGCGATATTCCTCGAGCGCCTCGATCAGCCGCTCGATGCCGGCCGCGACCATGAAGCCGCGGCCCGGCGGCATCCGGCGCATCGCGACTTCGAACGACGCGATGTCGTTGAAACCGTGCTCGAAGAACGCCGCGCTGACGGTAAGCTCGTAGAGATCCGTGAGCAGCGCGACCTCGGCCGGGTCGAGGCGGAGATCTATTGGCATCCGGCACCTTTCCTAGCGCAGAGGCTCCGGCGGCGTAGGCGGTTTGGGCTCAGTTGTGTTCGGCGCGGGCTCTTGCACGACGCGAGTCTCGCCGAGCGGACGATCGCGCAGGATGTCCGCCATGCGCTTGAGCCGCTGATCGACGAGATGGTTGATGGTGCCGGGCTGGTCGACCGTTCCCGCGCGCACACCGGTCAGAGCCTCGATGCCGCGGTCGATCGTATCGATCGGATAAATGTGAAATTCGCCGCGCTCGATCGCGCCGGTCGTCTCCGGATCGAGCATCAGGTTCGAGACGTTGGTGCGCGGCACCAGCACGCCCTGCGTGCCCGTCAGGCCGATGGCCTTGCACACGCGGTAGAAGCCCTCGACCTTCTGATTGACGCCGCCAATCGCCTGCACGGTGCCGTATTGATCGACTGAGCCGGTCACTGCGAGGTCCTGCCGGATCGGTACGCCGGACAGCGCCGACATGAGCGCGTACAGCTCGGTCGAGCTGGCGCTGTCGCCGTCGATTCCCGAGTACGATTGCTCGAAACAGATGCTCGCCGTCATCGCGATCGGATGCTGCTGGCCGAATCGCGCGCGCATAAATCCGCTCAGGATCATGATTCCCTTGTCGTGCGTCGAGCCCGACATCCGCGCCTCGCGCTCGATGTTGATCACGCCTGCCTGCCCGAGCGCCACTGTCGCGGTCACTCGCGACGGCCGCCCGAAGCTGTAGCCGCCGACGTCGAGCACGGCCAGCCCGTTTATCTGTCCGACGCTGGTGCCGCGAATATTGACGATGAGCGTGCCTTCCGCGATGAGCCTGCGGATTTCCTCCTCGATAAAATTGAGCCGCAGCATCCGCTCGCCGAGCGCCCGCTCGACGTGCGCGCCGGTAACGCGATTCGCCGCTTCGATCCGCGCGAAGTACGCCGACTCGCGCGCGAGGTCGTCGATCGGCTCGAGCATCGCGAGCACTCGCGATCGGTCGCCCGCCATCCGCATGCCGAATTCCACGATCTTCGCCAGCGCGCCGGCCTCGAACGGCGGCAGATTCTCCGTGCGCGCCAGCGCTCCCACCCGCGCCGCATAATGCGCGGCAGCCGCGCCGTCGGCCGCCACCGAGGGCCGCATCTCGGCCTTCACCTTGAACAGATCCGGAAAGTCCGGATCGTAAAAGTACAGCATGTTGTAGAGGTACGCGCCGCCGAGCGTCACGACCTTGTTGTGAATCTCGATCGGCTCCGGCTTCAGTCCGCTCATCGAAAAGAACGGGAGCGG
>JBAWCX010000313.1:0-4986 GCA_049590495.1 Binatus sp. (SeqCode) | reverse complement strand
AACGATACTACCAGGCTGACGCGGCGACGCTCGCGGCTTCGCTCATTCCCGAAGCCCCGCGCGGCTACGAAAGCGGGTCCGATCACTTCTTCCGTCAATCCAGCCGGACGCTGCTCGAAAGCCTGCTGCAGGTCGCGGCCTCCCGAGAGCCGCAGAGCATCCCGAAGCTGCTCGAACTCACTCGCGATCAGTTGAAGCAGGCGCTGTCCGGCACGCCGGCTTACAGTCTGATCGATCCGGGCGCGCACGAGCAGGGCGCTGGCATCATCGCGACCGTCGCCAACGCGACCCGACCATTCCTCTATTTGCCGCCCGCCGACGGACGACCGCCGTGGAGCGCGCTTGAATGGGCCGAGCATTCGGAAGGATGGCTGTTCGTGACCATGCGCGACGAGTCCAACTCGGCGGCGTTGCCACTCGCCAACCTCTGGCTGGACCTCATCGTCGGCCGCCTGCTCAACTCCGCCAGCGATCGCCGACGGGTTTGGATAGTGGTGGACGAGCTGCCGGTGCTCGGCCGTCAGGCGAGGCTCGAGACGCTGGTAACGCGCGGACGAAAGCGCGGACTCGCCGCCGTTCTTGGCTTCCAGAGCATCGCCCAACTGCGGCGGATCTATGGCCACGAGCAGGCAGCGGTGCTCGCGTCCATGCCTTCGACCAAGCTGCTCCTGCGCGTTGATGAACCCGAGACCGCCGCCTTCATCGCGCGGCAGATCGGTGAACGTGAGGCGTTGCGCGAAGAGATCGGGATGAGCACCGCCGAGCAGGGCAATCGGTTCAACATCCATCCGACGCGCCGGACCGAGCCGGTCGTCATGGCCTCCGAGATACAGCGGCTGCCGAAGCTGGAAGGCTATCTCTGCATCGCGGGACTTGATCGCGCTCGCGTCAAAGTGAAGCCGTGCCTTTCGCACCGGCGGCAGGTCGAGTTCATTCCGCGCGCTCTTCCGAGGCCGGTCAACGACCGAACTTCGAATGACGGCTTTGTTCCGCTCACGGTGAATCATCAGAGCACGCCGGCCGATCGAAGCGTAGGCAGCTCAGTGAGAATTCAAGACTAATGCTGGTAATGTCCAAAGGCGCGCTTACCGCCGCTCAGGCCGAGACTTATTACGAAGAGAAGTACTCTCAGGACGACTATTACTCGGAACAGCAGCGCGTCGTCGGCGAATGGTTCGGACACGCGGCTGAGGAGTTGGGACTCTCTGGCGAGGTCGCGACCGCAGACTTCCGCGCCGTGCTCCGCGGGCTTCGCCCCGCCTCGGGCGAGGTGCTTGTACACAAGGCGAACGGCTACGACGACCGGCGAGCTGGCTGGGATGCCACCTTCAACGCGCCGAAGTCTGTGAGCATTCACGGGTTGGTCGGAGACGATCACCGCCTTATCGAAGCCCACGAAAAGGCAGTCAGTCGAGCGCTGGTGGAACTCGAACAATATGCACTCTCGCGGCGCCGCGGGGGCAGCGAATGGGTCGTGACCGGCAATGTCGTCGCCGCACGTTTCGAGCACATCGCGGCCCGTCCCGCCAGCGGCGTTGATGACGGCTACGGTCCCGACCCTCACCTGCACACCCACGTCGTCATCGCAAACATGACCCGGCGGCCCGACGGAGAGTGGCGCGGCCTCGATCCGATCGAGATCTATCGCGCGCAAGTCTTCGCCACGGCAGTTTACCGCTCTGAACTGGCCCGACAGGTTCAACAGCTCGGATACGAAATCAGGATCGGCGGTCGAGATGGACGCTGGGAGCTGGCCGGCTACACGCGCGAGCAGGTGATGGCCTTCTCCCGTCGTCGCCAGGACATCGAACGGACGCTTGCGCGTGAAGGGCTGGCGGGCGCCGAGGCGGCGCAGAACATCGCGCATCGGACGAGGCTCCGTAAGGATCATCGCGACGAAGAAAGTCTCAAGGCGGAGTGGCGCTCACGTGCACACGAATATGGAATCGAGATGCAGCGCCAGCTTTCGCGATCGCACCACCGCGGCCTCATCCAGTTTCGACTTCCGGAAAAGGCAGCAGAAGCCATCCGCCAGAGTATCGACGAAAATATCGAGCGCGAAGCGGTCATTGATCGTCGTGCGCTTGAGTCGAGAGCCCTGCAGCACGGGATGGGGCAGGCGGACCTTCATTCGATACGCGCTGAGAGCGAGCGATTCCAGCAAAGCGGCCAGCTAATCGTCGCGGGCGACTCTGTGAACTCGCCCCGAGGCGCGTACACGACGCCGGAGATGATCGCGCTTGAGCGCAACAACATCGAGTTGATGCGGACAAGCCAAGGACAAGCTGCCGCCATTGGCACACCCAACGAGATCAAGGGATGGTCCCAAGAACGGCAATTGCTTACCGATCAGGCCACTGTCGCCGAGATTACTCTCTCTTCAAACGATTGGATCACTTCGATCGAAGGCCGCGCCGGCGCCGCGAAAACGACAACTGTCGGAGCAATCCGCGAGTTCGCGGAAGAGCAGGGATACCAGGTGCACGGATTCGCGCCTACAACGCGCGCGGTCAAGTCGCTTTCCGAGGCTGGTGTTCTCGCCAGGACCGTAGCAAGCCTCCTCGAGAGCACGTCCGCACGCGCAAGCGAGCGAGAAATCTGGATTGTAGACGAATCCAGCTTGCTCCCAACGCGTCAGGTCAACCGCCTCCTTCACAAGGCAAACGATGAAGGCGTGGTGCGCGTCGTCTTCGTTGGCGACCAGCGCCAGCATCACGCGATCGAAGCCGGACGGCCGATCTTCCAAATGCAAGAGGCGGGGATGCTAGTTGCCCGCATGGACACGATTCGCCGACAGCGCGACCTGGAGCTCCGCCAAGCCGTAACACTAGCGTCCAAAGGCGACATCGCGGAGTCGCTTGCGATCCTTGAGAGTCGCGGCGATATCCACGAAGTCGCAGACATCGAGCAGCGCCGCAAGCAGATAGCAAGAGAATATGTAGCTGCCCATCAATCAGGACAGCGCGTTCTGGTCGTCAGTCCAGCAAACGACGAACGCCGCGAGCTGAACAAGGCGATTCGGTCTGAGTTGATCGTCCGCGGCCATATCTCGTTCGTCGGGAAGGAGCACACGATCCTCGTAAATCGAGGACTCTCCGGCGCGCAGCGCGCGACGGCTTACAATTACAACGAAGGCGATGTGATCCGCTTCACGCGTGGAAGCAAACAGTTCGGGATTGCTAAGGACGAGTACGCGCGGGTCGAAGCTGTCGATCGCGGGGCCGACCTGCTCACGGTAAAGACCGCCGATGGACGGCACATCCACTACAATCCGGTACGGCTGTTCGGCGTCGAAGTCTTCCGCGAAGAGGAGCGCACCTTCGCACGAGGGGAGCGTATCCAGTTCCGAGCTCCCGATAAAACCTTGGGACTGGCCAACGGCGAATTCGCCAATATCGACTCAATCGACGATCGACGCGCCGTCTTGCGCTTGGACAACGGTAGTCAGCTAAGAGCCGCGCTTGACCGTTTGCGCCACATCGACCACGGCTACGCTTCGACTTCGCACTCCGCGCAAGGCGCGACCGTTGATCGCGTGATCGTCAATATCGACACGCGCCTGTCGCCTGAGCTCGTAAATAGCAAGCAGTTTTACGTGTCGATCAGCCGCGCGCGAAACGCGCTCGCAATTTATACCAACGACGGCGCTCAGCTCCCTCGCACCGCGAGTAGGAGCCGCGAGAAATCAATGGCCATTCAGCATTCGACTCCAGCGCCCCGCCATAGCTTCACCATCGTGCCTGACGGCAATCGCCAGAGTTTCAGTCGCGGTCACGGAATTCGACGATGAATCAAAGAGGTTTGTGTCGCTGGCAAACTACAGTTCGTTGTCGATCGGGTCTGCGCTCTAGGTTGTGAAAACTTTGTGACCGAAGAGCTCTCGGCTCAGCCTTTCGAGTGAGAACTGGTTCCGCTCTCGGATGCTCTCTTCAACGATGCGCATCAAGGCAGACGCTGTGAGAAGATCCACGCTCCTAATCGGCGAATCTGCCAAGTATTCTGTTAACTTTTTCAGGTCCCCATCTTTGAACGATGGGCCAACAACAACAAAGTAGAGCTTATCAAAGCCCTGGCGCTGCAGGTCGGCCCCTCGATCTCGGGCGTACTCCAAGAATTTTCGATCCTCGGTGCCCAATACATAACCTCCGGACCGGACCTTGGCGTCCACGATCACGGCAAATCGATCGCGCGATGCAAGCGCGACAAAGTCGGGCTTTCGTCCGGTACCTTGACCGAATGGCGAAATCTCGAATCCGAGACAGCGAAATGCATCAGCTGTTCGTCGTTCAAAAAGTGTGCTCAGACTCAAATCGCTTGTCTCGAACGGAACTTGCTCGCCTCGCGCTAGTACGTCCAAGTACTGAAGGCACTGCGGAAGAAATGGATGAAAGCCCGGGGTTGGCGTCGTCCCTCTGCTCGGCCTGCTCTGATGGTCACGGTTTGCGAGGCGCCACCAATCGTAATCTAGGATCTGTTGTAGTTCCGGCTCTCCAGTTCGAAGCCATTGTCGAAAATGGACATCGAACTCCCTCTCTCCGCCGAATCTCTTCTTGACCGTGCTGGTCTTAGCTCCGAGTTCTCTCTGTGCGATAAGAAGCTCGCCGCGCGTCGGTATCTTGCCTAGATGCAGGCAGATTCGAGCATATTCCCGAAACACAGTTTCGTCTGGCAGTCGATTGTCAAACTTGTTTGCCGTTGCGCCGGCTTCTTTCGCAAGAGCGCTCCTTGTGGGCCAATAGTAAGACACCTCGCTTTCTTTGACCCCCGTCATCTTGCAAAACACCGCCATTCCGGGCGTCCGGCCGAGCTTTCTCTGGCAGGCGCGAAAAAGGTCTAAGATTTCTTCCCGGCTTTGCCGCATGCGGAGAAGAATGCCATCGCACCGCCTGCCCAACAAGCCTGTCCCGCACCTCATCGGATTTCCGTTCTGCGGAAAGGTGCGGACCTGCTTTGAGTGCCTTCTATCGGTGGCGCTTGCTTCACTGG
>JBAWCX010000312.1:0-3173 GCA_049590495.1 Binatus sp. (SeqCode) | reverse complement strand
TGACAAGGCCGCGGCCAGCGGCGCGATGGCTGCGGTGCTCAGCGATCGCGACAAAATAGAAACGGCAGCGAAGATCGCGGGCGGCCGGTATCCAGAGCAGTGGGACACGATCAGGGAGAAGATCGCGGCGCTCGAGAAGCAAGTGCCCGCATCGAAGAGTGCGCGAACGATCGCGCGCGGTGACGCGGCCGGGACGGTGCCGGCGTCGCTTGCGTCGGTCGCGCCGCCGGCCGGTGAGAGGATACCGGACGCGCCTAAGATTGAGATCGCATCGCGGGTCTTCCTGGGAGCAACGGTGCGAGTGAAAGGCTTCCTGGAGGGCACCGATCTCAAGTCGGCGGGGATTTTCGACGGCGACACCAAGAGCAGGGATATCGAAGTCGCGAGCGTGCCCGGCGAGCAGCGCCTCAACTTCGATTTCTCAATCGAGCAGCCCTCGACGACGCAGTCGATTCGGGTGACCGATTCGTACGGGCGCCAGGCGCAGGCGATGGTTGCGCCGGATCCGGCGGGAGTCGGCGCGATGCGCGGCAGTGAGGAGCTGATCGAAGTGGATCCGGGCGCGTCGGCGTCGCCGGACGCGGCGGGCCCATTGGCGGACAGTCCGATTGCGTCGGCGGGTCCGTCGAAGGGTGACAACACGGCCGAGATTCCGCGGCCCGGCGATGAATTATCGCCGTCGCGCCGCCATATCGAGGCGAACTCGTCGCTGGGACCGCTGACCAACGTGCAGATCAACGTGATCGACGCCGAAGAGCTGATGTCGGCGCCGGGGAACGTCCAGGTAATCGGGCAGATTGCGGGGCCGGGCGTGCGTCACGCGGGCATCTACGTCAACGGCCGGCTGTCCAAGCCGATACCGATAAGCACGGGTGCCTACAGCTCCTTCGACGTGACGTTTCCGATGCCGGCGGGCAGTGACGCGAGGATTCGCGCCTACGGCAACGGCAACGATTTCGTGGAGGCGTCGATCGACACGGTGGCCGGTGGGGCAGGAATGACGCAGTATCGCAATCCGCCGATGTACGCGCCGTACGGAGTTTACCCGGCGTCGCCCTACTACGCGCCGAATCCATACGCCTACGCGAATCCGTATGGGCCCGTCTACAATCCGTACGCGCCGAATCCGTATCCATATGGATATCCGCCGCCATACGGCGCGCCCGCGCCGGCGACTCGCCCGTGGTACAGCAGGCTGTTTCATTAATGCTTGCGATGAAGCGCCGCCACGCCGCCGCGATCGCGCTTGTGGGCTGGTACCTGATGACCGCGCCAGTCTCAGATCAGCGCACCATTATTTATCAAGATGCTCCTTTGTCGCAGTGGGAAAAGGCCGAGAGTTTCGACTCAGAGTCTCACTGCGAGGCAAAGCGGCGCGTGATAATTACTGATTCTCAGGAGGCCGTCGCCCTCGCACCCAACAGCGAGGTGGACGAGGATACCCGGCAAGGGGCGGCTAATGCCTTCAACCAAGCTGTGGTATCGCGCTGCGTCGCCGCCGACGACCCCGCTTTGGGGAACAATACGCCTCGGCTGGGTCCGGGCCTTCTGAAGAAACTGACTCACTGAACGATGAAGCCCCGCCACGCAGCCGCGCTCGTGGGCTGGAAGGTCTGATGGCACTTGCGAAATTGATGAGCGAGGTCGTGCTGAACGCACAAGTGGCGGCAGCAGAGCACGTGCGCGACTGCGACAAGTGCCGTCATTTATTTGAGATCGCCTACGAAGAGTTCGACTCAGAAATGTTGCTTGGTCTAAACGCCTTCTTCGTCATGACTCAAATCCTGCCGGAACTGCGAAGGTGCCCCGATTGGCCGAAAAACATTTAAGCCACTCGCAGTTTCAAATTCAGACATTTCAGCCCCGAATTAAGACGGTACCCAACGTCCTCGCGAACTTGCCGCGCGCTGCCGGCTTGCGTAGAATTCCCTTCTTAACCTCCGTCTTTATCGAGAGTGTCCACCCAATGCTGATTCAAGCGACGCAACTGCGCCCGGGTATGATTGTCGAATACAACAACGACCTCTGGCGGATCATGACGATCACGCATATCACGCCCGGCAACTGGCGCGGGATGGTCCAGACCAAGCTGCGCAACGTGAAGACCGGCTCGCAAACCGAGAACCGCTTCCGCTCGGAAGATCGCGTCGAGCGCGTGATCCTGAATCAGAACAAGATGCAGTTCCTCTACCAGGACGGCGACGACTTCCATTTCATGAACACCGAGAACTACGAGCAGATCACTATTCCCAAGGAGCTGATCGAGGACGTCGTAGGTTTTCTGACGCCGAACCTCGAAGTCGAAGTCGAGTTCTACGAAACGACGCCGCTCAACGTGACGCTGCCCAAGACCGTCGCGCTCAAGGTGGTGCAGACCGACCCGGGGATGAAGACGGCGGCCGTGAACAATACGCTCAAACCGGCGACCCTCGAGACCGGGATGGTGATCAACGTGCCGCATTTCGTGGCCGAGGGCGACACCATCACGATCAACACCGAGACGCACGAGTACCTGTCACGCTCGAAGTAGCGGGTTGAGAATTGATTAGCGCGCGCCAGACCTTTCGACATGCCAGGCGCGAGTTGCCGGAGCGCGCACACCCGCATCCGATTAGGTTCGGCCCGAATCTCTACATCGCGCATACGCAGCCGGGGTTCGAGGGAATCGCGGCGGACGAGATCGCCGCACGAATCCGCGGCGCGCGCGAGATTGCGCGGCGCGTAGTGCCCGATCGCGCCGGCATGACGATTTTCTTCGCGCCGGCCGCGGACAAGCTCGGCGCGATCCGGACTGCGGAGGATCTGTTCGGGCTGGCGGGCTACCGGGCCGGCGTCGGGCCGGAGAGTAAGGAACTCGACAAGATTCGCGGCGCCGCGCGCGAGGCGCCGCTGGTCGAAGCTGCCCTCCAGGCGCGCGTCAAGGTCTCGCCAGGGGCGCGCGCCGGCCGCAGGCTCAAGTTCCGCGTCGTCGCCAGGATGGCGGGTGAGCACGAATATCGGCGCGTCGATTTTCAGCGCGCGGTCGAGCGCGGGATTCTCGAGCGGAGCGATCACACCTGGCGGCTCGAAGAAGAGGACGCCGATGTCGAGCTGTGGGCGAGCATGATCGACGCGGAGTTCTTTCTGACGGTGCGGCTCAGCGACGACAGAATGCGGCATCGCGAGTACAAGAC
>JBAWCX010000311.1:0-1613 GCA_049590495.1 Binatus sp. (SeqCode) | reverse complement strand
GAAAGCTCCTCGAAACCTGAAAGAGCTCTGAAGACCGGAGTTATCCCCGGAACGAGCTGCGACTACCTCCCTGGAGAGCTACCTAATCGCCCGTAGGCGACGCCACTAGGTTGTCGTTAAGGTGGTGCAGGGCGGCGCGGTCGACTGAAGAGTCATATTGAATCGCCTTGCCCGTGACTGTGATCTGCGAGCCGTCGGCCGAGACTGTCTGATTCTCGTCGACGATCGCGTCGATCATGTTTGGCCATTTCTGGAGAGCGATCTTCTTTAACTTGTCGTTGATCTGGGCCTCGTCGATAGCATCGGGCGAGAATGGCTCGGTGTAACTTAACTCACCGAGCGTGGAGTAGGGCTTGCCGGCCGGAGCCGCCTGCGTGGTGACCCAGATATGAGCGGTGTCAACGCGATGCTCGAAGGCTTTTTGCTTTTCCACCTGTGCTGACCGGGCGGCCTCCACCGCAGCGCAACCCGAACTTCCGAGCGCCAGTCCAATAGCCAACAATGTAAGAATTTTCGATGAACGCATGTCCTTCCTGATAGATCTGGTTTCAATTATCGCGATTCCACGCAGCTCAGTGATCAGCCTTCTATTGTCGGCGGCTAGCCCACAGCGAACCTAAGTATCGATGAGAACATTTGAGGGTGCCTCGCGAGCATCGCGATTGTCGGCCCGTGAAGCGCGGGACGGCGCGCAAATGCAAGCATGGTGTTCGTCACGAACGCGTATCGGCGGAACTGGCGCGCGGAGTCGCGCTCGTACGCGAGCAGCGTCCCGCGCGATCCACCTAATTCGAGCGCAGTGGGAAGTATCCTGCCAAGAGTGAGCGCCGAGACGAGTGCGAGTGAGAGCCCTTCGCCCGTGATCGCATCGATATATCCCGCCGCGTCTCCCACCAGCGCAAAGCGGTCTGCGATTCGCGAGCGCGCTGAACGTGCCATTGGCCCCGCGCCTCGGGGACGAGAATCGACTACAGCTCCTGCAAGGCGCGCCGAAATTGAAGGAAACCGCTCAAAGAGTTTGTCAATCGAAACGCATTGCCGCTTCGCTCTCGCGTCGTCCCAAAGAAACGCGACACCCACTCGTTCGGGACCGACGGGAGTGACGTAGGCCTCAACTCCGTGCGCCAGATGCACTTCGACGAAGCGGCTCCACGGTGTAACGCGAAAATGTTGGCGTATTCCGAATCGCCGCAGTCCGCTCGCGGCCGCCTGCAGTCCGGCCACTGGGCAGAGCCGCGAATGGAGGCCATCGGCGGCAGCGAGGAATCGGGCTCGCACTGTTCCCACATCCGTTTCTGCAACCACGTGATCCAGCTGGACGCGATAGCCGAGCACGCTGGTGCGCATTTGAAATTCCGCGCCGAGTCGGCCAGCGCGATGCATCATCGCGGCAGTCAGCGTGGTCCTTCGGACGCCCAGTGCGCCGGGCGACGGCAGATAGCCTACAGCCGACGACGGGCCCACTTTAATGCGAATGCCCTCGATCGACGGGCGTTGTGCGGGATCGATCAAATCCAGCACCCCCATTCGGTCGAGCGCCAGCACCGCCGGCGGCATGAGGCATTCGCCGCAAGCCTTGTCGGGCGGAGAGGGAAGGCGCTCGATTACGATCG
>JBAWCX010000310.1:0-7250 GCA_049590495.1 Binatus sp. (SeqCode) | reverse complement strand
GTGCTGATGACGGGCACGCTGTCGATGCAGGGGATCATCCGCGCGCAGGGCTGGGCGCCGCAGCATTGGTTCCTGTTCGCGAATCCGTTCACGTTCGTCGCGGCCAACATCCTCTATATATCGGCGCTGGCGGAGGGTAATCGCACCCCGTTCGATCTGCCCGAAGCCGAGTCGGAACTCGTGGCGGGATTCGCGACTGAGTATAGCGGGATGCGCTACCTGTTCTTCTTCATGGCGGAATGGGGAAACCTGTTCATCATCGGCGCGATTATCGCGACGCTGTTCCTCGGCGGCTGGCAGTTCCCGCATGTGACGAAGAATGTAATCGCGATGAATATACTTCAGGCGATCACCTTCAACGTCAAAGTACTATTCCTCGTGTTCGTGTCGATGTGGATACGCGCGACGCTGCCGCGAGTGCGTATCGATCAGCTAATGACGCTTTGCTGGAAATACTTCGTACCTATTTCGTTTGTGAATATGATCGGAACCGCGGTGTGGGTAGCTATTTGGCCCGACGGTAACTCACTAATGGGCTATATCATGTTAGCGGCTGCGATTGCTCTGGCGGCGGTGTTTACTCAGCGAGTTATATACTATCTCCGGCGTTCGCGGATGGAAGTTTACTTCAATCCGACCATATAGAGGCTATTGATGAGCGCGGTTTCGGAATACGTAACTAATATAAAGGACGCGGTCACGAGTATATTCGAGGGCATGGCGGTGACGGCGTCGCATTTCATGCGCAAGCCGTACACGGTGCAATATCCGGACCGGATGCCGGTGCGGGTGCAGGACACGCTGCCGTTCCGCTACCGCGGAATCCTGGAAGTCGATCTGGAAATCTGCACGGGATGCCTGGCGTGCGAGCGCGCGTGTCCGATCGATTGCATCGTCATCGTGGTGGACAAGGATCCGCAGACGCGGCAGATGCTGCTGTCGCAATTCGACATCGACATCGCAAAGTGCATGTACTGCGGGCTCTGCAGCGAGCCGTGCCCGACCGGATCGATCCATCATACGACGGAGTTCGAAGGCGCCGACTATTCGCTGGAGAGTTTGATCCGCCGCTTCGTCACGGATCCGGTGATGGCGTACAAGCCCAAGAAGGGGCCGGAGACCGATACGAGAATCGCGCCAATTCTGAATCGCGGCATGACCTACCTGGATCAATGGGCGCAGCCCGGCGGCGAAAAGCCGGCCGAAGAAGAGCCGGCGTAGCGCGCGCGGCTGCTTGCAACGCAGGGAAGAGATGCTCGCTCAGGTAATATTCTACGCGCTGGCGGCGTTGACGGTGGGGTCGGCGATGTTAGTAGCGTTCTCGCGCAACATAGTTTATTCGACATTCGCGCTGCTCGGCGCGTTCATGGGTGTAGTAGGTATTTACATTCTGCTCGCGGCGGACTTCGTCGCAATGGTACAGCTACTCGTCTACGTCGGCGGAATATTGGTACTGACTATCTTCGCGGTGATGCTGACGGCGGGAATCGCGGACGTGACGGTATCGAATCGCGCAGTTGGGACGGGCTCGGCGCTCTTCACAGTGGGTATCGCCGGGCTGGTGATGTTGTACGCGATAGGCCGAACGCAGTGGCATCAGGCGGCAGCAGTCACGCTCGCGCCGACGACGTACGCGATCGGAAACGCCTTCCTGGGCGAGTACGTGTTGCCGTTCGAGGTTGCGTCCCTGGTGCTGCTGGCGGCGCTAATCGGCGCGATAGTCATTTCGCGCCACGAAGCCAGGGAGTAGGGCGGCGGAGAGAATCGGGATGGGCGGAGGAATAACGCTGAACCACTTCCTGGTGCTGAGCCTGATCGTATTTTCGCTCGGGCTGTTCACGGTTCTGACGCGGCGCAACGCGATCGGAATCCTGATGGGCGTCGAGCTGATACTCAACTCCGCCAATATCAACTATCTTGCGTTTGCGTTTTACGGCGGCGGCAAATACGACGGGCAGATTTTTGCGATTTTCGTGATCATGCTGGCGGCCGCGGAGGCCGTGATCGGATTGGCCGTGGTGCTCGCGATTTATCAGAACTTCAAGACGATCGATGTCGATGCGGCCGAGACGCTGCGTGGATAGCTGAGCAACGAAAAAATGGATCATCCGATTCCGGTTACATTCATCCGATTGATCGTGATGCTGCCGCTGTTGGGCGCGGCGATCAATTTTCTTGCCGGCGCGTGGCTGCAGAAGACGTTCGGCAAGCGAGCGATTAGTTTGATCGGATGCGGCGTCGTGATCTTCGCGTTCATGCTGGCGGCGCGCGCCTTCTTCGCGATGCTCTATATTCCGCCGGAAAACCGCTTCATGCTCGACGACCTGTGGAAGTGGTTCGACGTCGGCGGACTGAATCTCGACATCGCGTTCTGGCTCGATCCGCTGTCGATGATCATGACGTTGATAATCACCGGCGTCGGCGGCCTGATTCACATCTACTCGACCGGCTACATGCACGACGACGACGGCTACTGGCGATTTTTCGGATGGCTCAACCTGTTCACGTTCGCGATGCTGGTGCTGGTGCTGGGCGACAACCTGTGGCTGATGTTCGTCGGCTGGGAAGGCGTGGGGCTATGCTCGTTCGCGCTGATCGGGTTCTGGTACAAGGTGACGGCGAACACGACGGCGGGCAACAAGGCGTTCATCGTGAACCGCGTCGGCGATTTGGCGTTCGTGATCGCGTTGTACAGCTTGTTCGCGGGACTGGATGCGCTCGGGCATCCGACGCTGGTGACGCGCGAGGTCGCTAAGTACGCGCCGCTGTTGGCGGGAGTGCCGATAAATTTTGCGGGCTACCATTCGGCGCATACGCTGGTGGGATTCGTCACGCTGTTGATGTTTATCGGGGCGACCGGGAAGTCGGCGCAGATTCCGTTGTACGTATGGCTGCCGGACGCGATGGCGGGGCCGACGCCGGTCAGCGCGCTGATACATGCGGCGACGATGGTGACGGCGGGCGTGTACATGGTGGCGCGGCTGAATTTTTTATTTTCGATGTCGCCGTTCACGATGAGCGTGATCGCGCTGGTCGGCGGGATGACTGCTCTGTTCGCGGCGACGATTGGCGTCGCGCAAAACGACATCAAGAAGGTGCTCGCCTATTCGACGGTGAGCCAGCTTGGATACATGTTCGCGGCGCTGGGCGTCGGCGCATACGCGGCCGGCGTGTTCCACCTGATGACGCACGCGTTCTTCAAAGCCTGCCTGTTCCTGGGATCGGGATCGGTTATTCACGCGATGGGCGGCGAGCAGGACATGCGCAAGATGGGCGGGCTGCGCCATAAGATGCCGATCACGTTCTGGACCTTCGTCGCAGCGACCTTCGCGCTCTGCGGCATTTTCCCGTTTGCCGGCTTCTTCTCCAAAGATGAGATCATATGGCAGGCGTTCTCGCATGGGCATTTCGTCGTGTGGGCGTTCCTGCTGCTCGGGGCAGGAACCACGGTCTTCTACATGTCGCGCCAGGTGTACATGACTTTCTTCGGCGAATTTCGCGGCACGCACGAGCAGGAGCATCACCTACACGAATCACCGCCTTCGATGGCTTACGTGCTGATTGTGCTGGGGACACTTTCGGTCGTCGGTGGATGGTTGAAGTGGCCGGAATTTGTCATCGCGTTCAAACCGTTCGAGGAATTCCTTGAGCCCATTCTCAGATCAGACGTCACGCGTCGCGTTACCGAATCGGGAATGCACAATCATCTGGTCGAGGGGACGTTCGCGGGTATCACTTTTATAGTTGTTGTCGTTGGATGGTACCTTGCTGATTTGATTTATCGGCAAGAGAAGCTCGATCCCGCGCGCTTTAGCCAGATGTTCGGCGGAGTGCCTTACGAATGGGTATACAACAAATACTATGTCGATGAATTTTACGATCGAGTGGTTATACAGCCATACCTATTCGCGACCCGGGCGTTTGCCTGGTTTGACTCGAATATAATCGACGGAGTAGTTAATCTCGCGGCGCGGCTAATAGTATTTCTGTCCTGGCTGTCTGGACTATTCGATCATTACATAGTCGATGGGCTGGTCAACTTCGCGTCGAACCTGACGCTCGACGTGGGCGGCAGGCTGCGGCGGCTGCAAACCGGTTCGATCAATGGATACCTGTACGGAATTTTGGCCGCGGTGATGCTGATACTGCTGGTGCGCGCGGTCGCGAGGGCATGACGGATTCGGCGGCCGCGTCAATTCAAGGCAAACGGGAAGAGCGAAACTGAAATGAGTCACGCGCTTACGCTGATAACCTTTGTTCCGATCGCCGGGATGGTGCTGATTCTCGCGCTGCCCGACTCGATGAAGAACGCGTCAAAATGGATCGCGGTGGCGGCGACGGTGCCACAACTCCTAATCGCGATTTACCTGTATGAAAACTTCGACACGACGACCAGCGCGGTGCAGTTTGCCGAGAAGGCGTCGTGGATGCCGTCGTACCACATCAGCTACTTCGTCGGGGTGGACGGGATCAGCATCTCGATGATTTTGCTGACCGCGCTCATCATGTTCATCTCGGTGTTCGCGAGCTTCGGCATCAACCGCGCGGAGAAGGGCTACTACGCGATGCTGTTGATGCTCGACACGGGGATGATGGGCGTGTTCGTGTCGCTGGATTTCTTCCTGTTCTATATTTTCTGGGAAGTGATGCTGTTGCCGATGTATTTTCTGATCGGCATCTGGGGCGGTCCGCGGCGCGAGTACGCGGCGATCAAATTCTTTCTATACACACTACTGGGTTCGGTACTCATTCTGCTGGCGATGCTCGGACTGTATTACTATGGCGCGACTCCGACGTTTGATTTGACGGAGCTGGCGGCGAATTCGAGTCATTACTCAATTGGGTTCCAGCGGATAGCATGGATCGCGCTGTTCATCGGCTTCGCGATCAAAATTCCTGCGTTCCCGTTCCATACCTGGCTGCCTGACGCGCACGTCGAGGCGCCGACGGCGATTTCGGTGATCCTGGCGGGCGTGCTGCTGAAAATGGGCACCTACGGAATTCTGCGCGTCAATTTTGCGGTGCTGCCGGCGGCGAGCTACCAGCTCGCCTGGCTGTTCCTGGGAGTGATCGGCACTATCAACATAGTATATGGCGCGATGTGCGCGATGGCGCAGACTGACTATAAGAAGTTGATTGCCTATTCGTCGATTAGCCACATGGGTTACGTGATGCTCGGGCTGGCGGCGTTCACGGCGGCGGGAATCAACGGCGCGGTGCTGCAGATGTTCAATCACGGGACGATCACGGCGATGCTCTTTATCTTGGTCGGCGTGATTTACGATCGCGCGCACCATCGCGAGATAAACGGCTTCGGCGGCCTGGCGCAGCAGATGCCGATCTACACTGCGATTACGGGATTCGCGTTTTTCGCGGGGATGGGACTGCCGGGGATGTCCGCGTTTATTTCGGAAGTGCTGGTGCTGCTCGGCGCGTGGCAGACGCATCCGCTGATGGTCGCGTTCGGCGCGGCGACGGCGATACTGACGGCCGGCTACCTGCTGTGGACTTTCCAGCGAATCTACCTTGGGCCGTTGAATGAGAAGTATAAAGACCTTCCGGATTTGTCGTTTCGCGAGGCGTTCACGCTGGTGCCGCTCGGCGTGATCGTGCTGATACTCGGCGTTTATCCGCACGCGATTTTGGGTCTGCTCAACACCTCGCTGGTACATCTCAACCAGGTTGTGCTGTCGACTTCGGGCGCGGCCGTCGCGATGCTTCGCTGAGACGCAGCGGGAATTAGATGGATCTCGGAAACCTCGCGAGCCTGCGGCATTTCATCCCGGAGATGATCCTCGCGGCCGGTATTTTGGCCATCGTGATCATCGACCTGGCGGTGCGCGACAAGTCGCGACTCGGTGCGTTGGCTCTGATAGCGGCTGCGGCGTCGCTGGTGGCGATTGGCCTGGAGCCGGCGTCGTCGGGCGCGTGGCTGTTCCATCGGATGCTGGTGTTCGATTCGTTTGCGATTTATTTCCGCGCGCTGATCGCGCTGGCTGCGGTCGTCGCCATCTGGATGTCGATTGGCTCGGAGGAAGTGAGGGGCTGCGACCAGGGCGAGTACTACGCGATACTGCTCGCGAGCACGTTCGCGATGTTCCTGATGGCGGAGTCGGCGAACCTGCTGATGGCGTACCTCGCGCTGGAGTTCGTCAGCCTGACGTCGTACATCCTGACCGGTTTTCTGCGGCATAACCGGCGCTCGCTCGAAGCGGCGCTGAAGTACCTGATTTACGGCGGCGTCGCGTCGGGCACGATGATTTACGGGATGAGCTGGATTTTCGGAATCACCGGCTCGCTCGACTTCAGTGTGATCAACAAGGCCCTCTCGACGCCGGCGCATCTGCCGGTGCTCGCGGTGTTTATCGCGCTGGTGCTGATCCTGACCGGGATGGGCTACAAGGTGTCGTCGGTGCCGTTTCATATGTGGGCGCCGGACGTTTACACGGGCGCGCCGATTCCGATCACGACGTTCCTGGCGATTGGATCGAAGGCGGCGGGCTTTGCGCTGCTGACGCGATTTTTCTTTCCCGCCATTTCGCATCTTACGGCGGAAGGAAGCTGGACGGCTCTTGCGGGCGTCGATTGGCCGCAACTGCTGCTCTTCGTTTGCATCATCACGATGACGCTCGGCAACCTGGCGGCGCTGCAGCAGACCAACATGAAGCGGCTGCTCGCGTATTCGAGTATCGCGCAGGCGGGGTACGCGCTGATGGGGTTCGTCGTGCTGTCGAACGACGGGATTCGCGCGATGCTGTTCTACCTGTTCGCCTACTATGTAATGGATGCGGGCGCGTTCCTGGTCGTCATGATCGTCGCGAACTCGACTGGACGCGAGGATGTTGAGGCGTATCGCGGGCTGGCGTGGCGCGGCGGAATCGTACCGTCGCTCGCACTGACTATCTTCCTTTTCTCATTGACTGGTATTCCGCTGACAGTCGGATTCATCGGAAAATTCTATTTGTTTGCGGCTGTGATTAAAGGTCAGTTCTACATACTGGCTATTGTCGGAATACTCAATTCAGTAGTGTCTTTGTATTACTACTTGAAGCCGATTCGGATGATGTTCTTCGAACAGCCGCGGGGCGACGAGGGTACGGTGCGCTTTGAGGCGTGGAATTACGGGCTGATGGGAGTGCTGGCCTGCGCGACGATCGTGTTCGGGCTGTACTGGTCGCCGATAATTTCGTTTGCGAATCGGTCGCTGAGTTTTTTTACTGGGCCGACGTGAGCAGATCAGGAACCTAACC